>JBIIQL010000301.1:0-5066 GCA_044342095.1 Pirellulales bacterium | reverse complement strand
ATGCACTGCCGCCGCAACAAATCACACACGTGGGGCATTGGCGCCGGAGCCCGGCTTGCCGACCTGCGTGCCTTCGCCGGGGCCGTGGCCCTGGTGGCCTTCGGTTTGCTGTCGTCAGCCTCCGCGAAGGACTTCACCTGGCAAAAGGTGGGGAGCATCGGCAACGCCCCCAACGCGACGACGGGCCTCGGCCGGGTGACCGAGAACTTCAAGATCTCGGCCTACGAGACGACGATCGAGCAGTACGCCGACTTCCTCAACAACTCCTACGCCGGCAAGCAGGGGCTGTACGGGGTCTACAACACGAACATCGGGAGCCGATTCAGCAACAACCCGCCGAACGGGGTGGGGATCACGCAGAGTGGCACGGCCGGCAGCTTCACCTACACGGTGGTCGACGGCTTCAGGGACCGGCCTGTGAACAACATCAACTGGTTCTCGGCGGCCCGGTTCGTGAACTGGTATGCCAACGGCCAGAGCACGTCCGCTTCGGCGACCGAGACGGGGAGCTACACGCTCGTCGGCGGCCAGACGTCCGGTGCCATCGCGTCCCGCAATGCCGGTGCCCAGATCTTCCTGCCGAGTGCGGATGAGTGGACGAAGGCGGCCTTCTACAACCCGCAGGCCCAGGATTACTACCTCTGGCCGACCGAAAGCAACACGCGTCCGACGGCGACGATCCCGACCGGCAACGAGCAGATCACGGCCGAGAACACGTCGAACTACAATCCGCAGATCTCCGGCGTGACGACGAAGATGACGAACGTCGGAACGTACGTGAACACGACCTCGACCTACGGCCTGTTCGATATGAACGGGAACGTCAACGAGATGACCGACACGGCTCAGAGCGGTGACACGTCGAGGTTCCAGGCCCTCGGTGGGAGCTGGGCTTCCAACGCCAGCACGATGGACAGCTTCTACAGCTCCAACAACGTCGGCGAGTTCAAGCTGGGCGGCGACATCACGGGAGCGATTGGCTTCCGTGTCGCGGCGGTCGCCGTGCCGGAGCCGGGCAACATGGTGGCTGCCGGAATGGGGATCGCCGGACTGGTCGGGGTGCAGCTTGCCAAGCGTCGCAAGCAGGCCCTTGCCCGGGCCGCTGGCTGAGTTGGCAGACCCTGTCCAAAGTTTCATGAAACAAGGAAGCCCGCCCCGGGCACTGCCTGGGGCGGGTTTTTTCGTTTTTCGGCCACCCGAGCCGTCCCCTCCGTTCCCACCACCCCCTCGTCAGGATGGGTCGCCACTAGACCGCTCCTGAGCGTACGGGGATACTTTTCCCATGGAGAAAAGCCCGTCTGCCAACCCTCGTTTCCCGACTGTCGCCGGCTTCGAGCTGCTCGACGAATTGGGCCGCGGCACGACGGGGGTCGTCTACAAGGCCCGCCAAAAGGCCCTCAATCGGCTCGTGGCCCTGAAGATGATTCTGGCCGGCGGGCACGCCTCGGCGGAGCAGCTGACCCGCTTCGAGACCGAGGCCCGGGCCGTGGCCTCGCTCAAGCATCCCAACATCGTCCAGATCTACGATCTCGGAGAGAGCGACGGACTCCCGTTTCTGTCGCTCGAGTTCGTCGACGGCTCCCCGCTCGACGTCGAAATCAACGGTATTCCGCAGCCGCCAAGGGATGCCGTCGGCCTCATCGAACGCCTTGCCAGGGGGGTCGAAGCAGCCCACTCCAAAGGCATCGTCCACCGTGATCTCAAGCCGGCCAACGTCCTCTTGAGCGGGGACGGCACGCCCAAGATCACCGACTTCGGCCTCGCCAAGGAACTCGAGAGCAAGTCGAGCCAGACTCGCAGCGGATCCCAGATCGGCACGCCGAGCTACATGGCCCCCGAACAGGCCCTGTGTGAGACGTATGGTCCTTCCGTCGACATCTACGCTCTGGGGGCGATCCTCTACGAGATGCTCGTCGGCCGTCCTCCGTTCCTCGGAGCCTCCCCGTACGAGACGACGCTGCTGGTCGTCAACGAGGAGCCGGTGCGGCCGTCGCTGCTCGTGTCGAGGGTGCCAGCCGACGTCGAGACGATCTGCCTGAAATGCCTCCAGAAAGCCCCTGAGCGACGGTATGAAAGCGCCGCCGCGTTGGCCGACGACTGCCGACGGTATCTGGCCGGCGAGCCGATCGTAGCCCGGCCGATCTCCCCTGTGGAGCGACTGTGGCGGTGGTGCCGCCGCAACCCCCGCACGGCGGGATTGGCCGCCGCTGTCGTCGGTCTGCTCGCCGTGGTGGCGGTCGGATCGACCGCGGCGGCAGTCGTGATCGAGAAGTCGCGCAAGGCCGCCGTCGCGGCCACGAAAGCTGCCGATGACGCGAAGATCGAAGCCGAAGCCAACGAATTGTTGGCCGCCCAGCGGGCCAGCGACGGGCTCTCGCTGATCCAGACCGTTGTTGACGACATCCAGATCAAGCTCCAGGGGGCCCCGGGCACGGAGAACCTCAAGAAATCACTCCTCGAGATCGGCTTGGAGGCGCTCCGTAAACTCTCCTCGACCTTGAATGGCTCGCGAGCGACCGAGACGACGGAACTCATCGCCCGGATGCGACTCGGCGACTCCTTCCGCAGACTTGGCTCCACGAAGGAAGCGATGGCGGAGTATCTCAAGTCCCACACGATCGCCTGGCGGCGGGCCAACGACTTCCCCGACAACGACAAGGCCCAAGGCAACCTCGCCTCCGTGCTCAACATCCTCGGTCAAATGCGTCACGAAATCGAGCACGACATGGCGGCGAGCCTCGATTGCCATCGGCAGTCGGTCGCCATCTGGAGAAAACTCCGCACCCACCCCCCGGGCGGCAAGGACTCGGTCGAACCGTTGACCCTCACGCGGAACCTCGCCGAATCCATGACACAACTGGCGGTGGGATTCCTCCGCGAAGGCAAACCAACGGAGGCGGCTCCGTTGTTCGAGGAGACGATCGACCTCCGCCGCAAGGTCCTCGAAGCGGTCCCTGACGACCTCTCCCTCCGCCAGGATCTGGCCCGCTCGTACCAGGCACTCGGGGAGACGGCTTTCCTCCTCGGCAATATCACTCAATCACGGGATTACTACGCCCGCTGCCTGGCCACCAACGAAGAGATCCTCGCAAGCAACCGCGAGGATCTCGGCGCCCAGGTCGAACTCGCAAGCGCCCTGGGCAACCATGGCGACATCGGCCTGCGAACGGGCGATCTCGATGCCGCCCGTCGCGACTTCGAGCGCTCGCTGGCGATCAATCGCAGCGTGCTCTCACAGGATGAAGACAACGTCGACCAGATCCGAAACGTCGCCATGGAATGCCACCGCCTCGGTGTCGTCGAAGCGATGTCGGGGGATGCCGAGAAGGCCGCGTCCTGGTTCGAAAAATCGCTTCAAATGCGGGAACGGATCGCGGTGCTCGATGCTGGAAACGTCGAGCGTCAGATCGAACTGATGCTCACGCTCGCCCGCTGTGGCCAATGGGAGCGGGCAGACTCGATCGCCGAGTCGATCCGCAGCTCACAGAGCGACCCGGAGCTCCTCATCTGCCTCGCCCGCTGCTTCACCCAATGCTCGACGGTCATCCGTGATGCCGACCCGGCAGCCGCCGACGCGTTCGTCGGGAAGGCGATCGAAGCGATCAGGACTGCGGCCGGGGCCGGGTACAAGGACAAAGTCACGCTCACGACCGAGCCTGATCTCGTCCCGCTCCAGTCGCTACCGGCCCTTCAGGAAATCATCGCGGTGCTCACCCCACGCTGAGTTTGCGCTGAGTTTGCGCTGAGTTTGCGCTGGGTTCGCGCTGGGTTCGCGCTGGGATTGTGCTGGGATTGTGCTGCGATTGTGCTGCGATTGTGCTGCGATTGTGCTGCGATTACCGCGCGGTGCTGACCGCGTCGCCTTGGCTGCCCGACCGATCGATGATTCGGTCATCACCGCTGATGATGAACCAATCAGCCCCGAGGCCGCCGGTCAGCACGTCCTGACTGCAGTCCCCGATCGATCCGTTACGAAGGATCGAGGAGCGGATGCCCTTCGTCGACCAGGCAGAGACGAAGAACCGGAGCCGCTCCGGGTCGTTCCAGATCCCATAGGCCGAGCGGGTCTCGCCGGCCACGAGGACGTCGTCATCACTGCCGCCATCGAGCCGGTCGGCTCCGTCGTCGCCGACGAGGAGGTCGTCGCCGGTGCCGCCCGTGAGGACATCGTTCCCCTCACCGCCGAAGAGGATGTCCTCGCCGGCCCCGCCGGCGAGGATGTCGTTGCCATCCCGTCCGTCGATCACGTCGCCGGCGTCGGTCGGGCTGGCGGTGTCAAACCGCCAGGTAAACAGTTCGTAGCTTCCCGTCTGGGTGGCGTCGTAGCCGCGAACCTCGAGGTAGTAGCTGCCATCGGCGGGGAGCATGAGATCGATGATGGAGGGATCCTGGCTCTCGAACTCGTCGTCGCTCGCGGCGACGACCTTACCGGCCGCATCGTAGACGGTCAGATAGGCATCGAAGTTCTGCCCGCGGTAGCGATCGAGGGCCTTCGACATCACCTGGAGATTCATGAGGTCGCCACGGCGGCCCTCGATCCGGTAGACGTCCTTCTCGCCCGAGGTCGCCACTGTCCCCACCACGTCGACCGCGGCCACGACGAGATTCTTCCCGGCGTCGAACCCGCCACGGAGGGTGTTGGGCACCGGCAGGGAGGCGAGCGACAGCCTCTGGGCCGAGCTGAATCCGCCATGCTGGGCAGACTGCTCGGCCACGAGGAGACGGCCGTCTGGCACGATCGGTGCCCGCTGGTTGAAGGCGAGCTTGACCGCTTCCCGCTCATTCAAGAAATGGCTCGTCGCCAGATCGGCAAGCGTGAATCCGGTCAGGGTCGGCGTCACCATGATCGAGGAGTTTGTCTCCCACGCTGCCGGGGCTCCCGGGAGGGTCGGCGCCGCTTCCAGCCCGAGCGACTGGGGAGAGGTGTTGACCACGAAGCCGACCGGGCCGAAGGCGTCCGCGTGACGCAGGCCGAGCAGATGGCCGAGTTCATGGGCCGCCATCCAGGTGCTCGCGGCGACAAAGTTCTCCGAGGTCTCCGCGGGCCCGCCGGGAAGGCCGAGCAA
>JBIIQL010000300.1:0-5073 GCA_044342095.1 Pirellulales bacterium | reverse complement strand
CACCGACAAGGCCGTCTATCCGATCAACGCCATGGGGATCTCCAAGGCGATGATGGAGAAGGTGATGGTGGCGAAGTCGCGGCTCAGCGACGCGTCGCGAACCGTCCTCTCCGCGACCCGCTACGGCAACGTGATGGCGTCGCGTGGGTCGGTGATCCCGCTGTTCCTCCGGCAGATGCAGGAGAGAAAGCCGATCACGCTCACCGATCCGAGCATGACTCGGTTTCTGATGTCGCTCGAAGAGTCGGTCGATCTGGTGCTCTATGCCTTCGAGCACGCCAAGCCCGGTGACATCTTCGTCCAGAAGGCCCCAGCCTGCACGATCGACGTTCTCGCTCGGGCGATGGTCGAACTCTTTCGCCCCGAATCCGAAATCCGCGTCATCGGCACCCGCCACGGCGAGAAACTTTACGAATCGCTCGTGTCGCGCGAGGAGATGGCCCGGGCCGACGATCTCGGTGGCTACTACCGGATTCCCGCCGATGCCCGCGACCTCAATTACGACAAGTACTTCGTCGAGGGAGAGGCCGACATCTCGATGATCGAGGACTACACGTCCCACAACACGAAGCGGCTCTCCGTCGCCGAGGTGAAGCAGGTGCTCCTCGGCCTCGAGATCATCAAAAACGCCCTCTCCAAGTGACTCGAGAGCCTTCCATGCGCGTGCTCGTCACCGGTGCGGAGGGATTTCTCGGGCGTAACCTCTGCGTCAGGCTCGCCGAGATCGGTCGTGACGAAGTGCTGCCGGTTGGCCGCGGCGCCTCGGAAGCGGCCCTCCGGGAAGCGGCCGAGTCGGCAGACGTGGTCGTGCATCTCGCCGGAGTCAACCGCCCCCCCGATCCGTCCGAGTACGCCGCCGGCAACACCGGCACGACCGAGCGGGTGTGCGCGATCCTCGCTGCCACCGGCCGGAAGCAACCGGTGATCTTCAGTTCCTCGACCCAGGCCGCGCTCGACAACGCCTACGGTCGCAGCAAGCGAGGAGCCGAGGAGGCGCTCTTGGCCTACGCCGAGTCGACCGGCGCCCCCGTCCATCTCTTCAGGCTCACGAACGTTTTCGGAAAGTGGTCGCGTCCCAACTACAACTCGGCCGTCGCCACGTTTTGCCACAACATCGCCCGCGGCCTCCCGGTCACGATCCACGACCCCTCCTCCCCGCTGCACCTCGTCTATGTCGACGACGTCGTCGACGCGTTCCTCGAGGTTCTCGAGCGTCCGCACGAGGGGGGGGGCTTCCGCGAGGCGGGGCCGGTGTATGCGACGACCGTCGGCGAAGTCGTGGAGACGCTCCGGGCCGTGCATGCCGTCCGGGAGTCGCTCGTGACGCCGCGCGTCGGGACCGGCCTCGTCCGGGCCCTCCATTCGACCTACCTGAGCTTCCTTCCGACCGAGGCCTTCGCCTACACGGTGCCCCGTCATGGCGATCCACGGGGAGAGTTCGTGGAGATGCTGCGGACGGGCGATTCGGGGCAATTCAGCTACTTTACGGCCCACCCGGGAATCACCCGCGGCGGCCACTATCACCACACGAAGACCGAGAAGTTCCTCGTCATCCGGGGGACGGCCCGGTTCGGATTCCGGCATGTCGTCACCGGCGATCGCCACGAACTCACCGTCCGGGGGGGCGAGGGATCGATCGTGGAGACGGCCCCGGGCTGGGCCCACGACGTCACGAACATCGGTGATGACGAACTGATCGTCATGCTGTGGGCGAACGAACTGTTCGACCGGAGCCGCCCCGACACCATTGCGATGAAGGTCGACGGATGAAGCGTCTGAAGGTCATGACGGTGGTGGGAACGAGGCCGGAGATCATCCGACTTTCGCGGGTCCTCGAGCGCCTCGACGAGCACTGCGACCACGTTCTCGTCCACACCGGGCAGAACTACGACTACGAGCTCAATCAGATCTTCTTCGAGGATCTGCGGGTGAAGCGGCCTGATCACTTTCTCGACACGGCCACCCCGCTCCCCGGCCAGTCGGGGAGCGCTGCCCAGACGATCGGCCGGATCATCGGCGCGGTCGACGATGTTCTCGCGGCGGAGAAGCCCGAAGCGCTTCTCGTCCTCGGCGATACCAACAGCTGCCTGGCGGTGATCCCGGCGAAGCGCCGCAAGATCCCGGTCTTCCACATGGAGGCGGGGAACCGCTGCTTCGACCAGCGGGTGCCCGAGGAGATCAACCGGCGGATCGTCGACCACGTCGCCGACGTCAATCTCTGCTACAGCTCGATCGCCCGCGAATACCTCCTCCGCGAGGGGCTCCGGCCCGACCTCGTCATCAAGACCGGCAGTCCGATGTTCGAGGTGCTCGAGCACGAGCGGCCGCGGATCGCGGCTTCGGATGTCCTCGGCCGGCTCGGGCTCACAGCGGGAGAGTATTTCGTCGTCAGCGCCCACCGCGAAGAGAACATCGAGTCGGAGCGGAGCTTCCACCGCCTCGTGGCGATCATCAACGCCCTCGCCGTCGACCACGGCCTCCCGGTGATCGTCTCCACCCACCCGCGCACCCGCAAACGCGTCGACGCCGCCGGGGTGGAGTTCGATCCGCGCGTCAGCCTTCTCAAGCCGCTCGGCTTCCACGACTACGTCAAGCTTCAAACCGAAGCCCGCGCCGTTCTCTCCGACAGTGGCACGATCAGCGAGGAGTCGTCGATCCTCAACTTCCCGGCGCTCAACATCCGCGAGGCCCATGAGCGACCGGAGGGGATGGAGGAGGCGGTCGTGATGATGGTGGGGCTCGATCTCGACCGCGTCCGGCAGGGACTTGCGATCCTTGCCACGCAACCCCGCGGGGAAAATCGGACGCTGCGGCTCGTCGGCGACTATTCGATGCCAAACGTCTCTGACAAGGTGCTGCGGATCATCATCAGCTACACCGACTACGTCAACCGCGTCGTCTGGCGGCGGGATGCCTGAAGGAGCCTGTCGGCCATGACGCTCGCGCCCGAACGATCTCCTGCTCCTGCTTCCGGCATCGATCATGTCAACGTGATCGGCGGGAGCGGCTTCATCGGCACCCGTCTCTGCGAGCGGTTTGTTCGCGAAGGGGGGCCCCGGTTCACGATCATCGACAAGGTCGCCAGCCGCCGCTTCCCCGAAGCGTCGGTGATCCGCGACATCCGCGACTCGAACACGCTCGCCGAGGCGCTCGTTCCGGGAGCGCCGATCATTCATCTCGCCGCTGAGCACCGCGACGACGTCAGGCCGCTCTCCCTCTACCACGACGTCAACGTGGCCGGGACGGCGAACGTCTGCCGGGCCGCCGCGGCGCGGAACATCGACACGATCCTGTTCACGAGCAGCGTCGCGGTGTACGGGATGGCCCCGGCGCACACCGGCGAGGATGGGGCGATCAACCCGTTCAACGAGTATGGCCGGACGAAGTGGGGGGCGGAGGGGGAACTGCGTCGCTGGCACGCGGAGGCACCGGACCAGCGGACCCTCGTCATCGTCCGCCCCACGGTCGTTTTCGGTGAGAACAACCGCGGCAACGTCTACAACCTCCTCCGCCAGATCGCCACCGGCCGGTTCGCCATGATCGGCAACGGTTGCAACCACAAGTCGATGGCGTACGTCGGAAACGTCGTCGCCTTCTTCGATCACTGCCTCTCCCTTCCGGTCGGCCTCCATCTGTGCAACTACGTCGATCAACCCGATCTCTCGATGAACGATCTCGTCTGCCGGGTTCGCGGGCTGATGGGAAAGGCACCGAGCGTCGGGCCCCGCCTTCCCTTCGCCGCAGGGATGGCGATCGGGGCTGCCTTCGACGTGGTGGCGCGGCTGACGGGAAGAACGTTTCCGATCAGCCGTGTGCGCGTGCGGAAGTTTTGCGCCGAGACGTCGTTTACCTCGGCTGCGGCGGCGACCGGGTTCATGCCTCCCGTCTCACTGCCGACGGCGATCGAACGGACGGTGCGCCACGAGTTCCTCGAATCGCATGCCGGCGAGGAACTGTTCGCCGGCGAATGACGGCGACACGCCGGTGCGTCGAGGGGCCCTCAGGCAAAGTTCCGGGCGAGGATCGCCTCGATCCGTCCTAGGAACACTTCTCTGCCGAAGAGCGTCGCAGCGCGCTTGGCGGTGTCACGTGGATCGCCGTCGTCGGGTGCCGCGAGGAGGTCTTCGAGGCCCCGCGCCGCGTGATCGACGTCGGTGACGTCGAGGACGTCGCCGAGGCGTTCGGCGACGATCCAAGCGCCGAGGGGGCCGTCGGGATCGCACATCAGCAGGGCCTTCGTGCCGTTGCAGGTGTAGGCGATGATCTTTGACGGGAAGGCGTAGCGGGGAAGTTCCGGGAGCATCGCCACGAGCCCGTACCGGGCGGCCTGCATCTCGGTGGCGATCGTCTGCCGATCGACCGGATCGCGGAACTCGATCGGGGCCCCACGCTCGCGGGCGAGCTTTTGGAGCGCTTCCTTTTCCGTGCCGCCGCCGTAGAACACGATCCGCGGCGTCGTGGCCGGGCGGCAGCGCGCAAGCGCCTCGATGAAGAAGGCGAGGTTTTGTCCCGGGCCGTGGTTGCCGGCATAGAGGATGTCGTGGGCCTTGGTGGCCGTGGCCCGCTCGGGGGCGACGTCTTCGGCGTAGAAGTTGTTCACGACCTCGATCCGTTTCCCGACCTTCGCCCGGGTCCGGGCCGGGACCGATTCGAGGAGGTGCGCCCGCATCTCCTCCGACAGGACGGTGGTCACCGTGGCGTGGGAAATACAGAAGCGGTTGTAGGCCCGATAGCAGGCGCGGATGAGCGGATTGCCGATCCGGTATTCGAGGTTGTCCTGGAAGCTGAAAAGGATCCGGGTGCGGCGGCGGAACACGCGACAAAAAGCGATGATCGCGCCGGCGAAACCGGGGGGGTAGGTGAAGAGGTAGAGCAGATCGATTCGGCGCGGCGCGACGAGGGCCGCCAGGCCGCGGACGAGGAGGCGGGCCGAATTGAGCACGCGCCCTGAAAGCGGCCCGTTGCGGTCGACCGGCGCCCGAAAGCTCCTCACTCGAACGCGCTCGGGGAACTCCCGCGCCCACGCCTCCCGGCAGTTGTCGGCTGCGCCGCAGATGACGTCGACGCTGTCTC
>JBIIQL010000299.1:0-5085 GCA_044342095.1 Pirellulales bacterium | reverse complement strand
CCCGATCGCGACCCTCCTCGGCACCGCCGCGGCCTCCGTCCTCCCGGCCGAGGCTGCCGCGGCCTCCAACCCCGGTCCGCACGGCTTCTCGGAACTCCTCTACGCCTTCTCGAGCGCCGGCAACAACAACGGCTCGGCCTTCGGAGGGCTCTCGGCGACGAGCCCATTCTGGACGCTGGCGCTCGCCGCGGCGATGCTCGTCAGCCGCCTCTTCACCATGCTCCCGCTGGTGGCGATCGGGGGTAGCCTGGCGGCGAAGCGAACGGTGGCGGAGAGCCCCGGCACCCTCCCGACCCACACGCCGCTGTTCGTCCTCCTCGTGGCGGGGGCGGTGATTCTCGTGGGGGCGCTCTCGTTTGTACCGGCCCTGGCGCTGGGGCCGATCGCCGAAGCCCTCCAGCCGCTCTCCATCGCGGAGGGCCCGCCATGACCCACGGCGAACCGGCCGGCATCCTCGCCGATCCCAACGCGATTCTCCGCGCGGCAGGGGCTGCGCTGACGAAGCTCGATCCGCGGCGGATGATCCGCTCCCCAGTGATGTTCACGATCGAGGTCGGGGCGGCCCTGATCACGGTGCTCGCCCTGGCCCGCCTCGCCGGCCAACCGGGGGCCGAGCACCCCGCCTTCATCGCCGCGGTGGCCGTGGGTCTGTGGGCAACGGTGTTGTTTGCCAACTTCGCCGAAGCGATGGCCGAGGGGCGGGGGCGGGCCCAGGCCGATGCCCTGCGCAAGACGCGCAGCGACACGCTCGCCAAGCGGCTTACCGCCCCGCGCCGCGAGGCGGCCACCGAGGCCGTCTCCTCGACGCAGCTCCGCGCCGGCGATCACGTCCTCATCGAGGCCGGCGACATCGTGCCGGGGGATGGTGAGGTGATCGACGGCGTCGCCAGCGTCGATGAAAGCGCGATCACCGGCGAGAGCGCGCCGGTGATCCGTGAGAGCGGCGGCGACCGCAACACGGTCACCGGTGGCACGCGGCTCCTCTCCGACTGGCTCGTCATCCGGATCACCGCCAATCCGGGCGAGAGCTTCCTCGACCGAATGATCTCGATGGTGGAGGGGGCGAAGCGGCAGAAGACCCCCAACGAGATCGCCCTCGACATCCTCCTCGCCGGGCTGACCCTCGTCTTCCTCGTCGTCACCGCGACGCTCCTCCCCTTCTCGATGCATGCCGTGGCAAGCGCGGGGCGGGGTGAGCCGCTCGGCCTGGCGGTCCTCGCCGCGCTCTTCGTCTGCCTCGCGCCGACGACGATCGGCGGCCTCCTCCCCGCCATCGGCATCGCGGGGATCGATCGGATGGTGCGGGCGAACGTCCTGGCGACGAGCGGCCGGGCGGTCGAAGCCGCGGGGGATGTCGACGTCCTCCTCCTCGACAAGACCGGCACGATCACCCTCGGCAATCGGCAGGCGGCCAACTTTCTTCCGGCCACGGGCGTCACCGAACGGGAGCTCGCCGAGGCGGCACAGCTTTCGAGCCTCGCCGACGAGACCCCCGAGGGGCGGTCGATCGTGATCCTTGCGAAGGAACGCCACGGTCTCCGCGGCCGCGACGTCGAGGCCCTTGGCGCCACCTTCATCCCCTTCACCGCTCAGACGCGGACCAGTGGCGTCGATCTCGACGGCCGGCAGATCCGCAAGGGGGCGCGGGACACGATCCAGAAGGCCGTCATCGCGGCCGGTGGGGCGATGCCGGCGGAGGTCAACTCCATCTGCGACGACGTCGCCAAGGCCGGGGCGACCCCGCTGGTCGTCATCGATGGCACGCGAGTGCTCGGGGTCATCGAGCTCAAGGACGTGGTCAAGGGGGGGATCGCGGAGCGGTTCAAGGAACTGCGGGCGATGGGGATCCGCACCGTGATGATCACCGGCGACAACCCGCTCACCGCGGCGGCCATCGCCGCCGAGGCGGGGGTCGACGACTTCCTCGCCGAGGCGACCCCCGAGGCGAAGCTGGCGATGATCCGTCGCTACCAGCAGGAGGGACACCTCGTCGCCATGACGGGGGACGGCACGAACGACGCCCCCGCTCTCGCCCAGGCCGACGTGGCGGTGGCGATGAACTCGGGCACGCAGGCCGCCAAGGAGGCCGGCAACATGGTCGACCTCGACAGCAATCCGACGAAGCTTCTCGAGATCGTCGCTGTCGGCAAGCAACTCCTCATGACCCGCGGCAGCCTGACGACCTTCAGCCTCGCCAATGACGTTTCCAAGTATTTCGCGATCGTCCCCGCCGCCTTCGGCGGCATCTATCCACAGCTCGGGGCGCTCGACATCATGCGGCTCCATTCCCCCACCACCGCCGTGCTCGCGGCCGTGGCCTTCAACGCCTTGGTGATCGTGGGGCTGGTTCCGATGGCGCTCAAGGGAGTGCGGTATCGGCCCCTTCCCGCGGCGGTGCTCCTCCGGCAGAACCTCCTCGTGTGGGGCCTCGGGGGGCTGCTCCTCCCCTTCCCCTGCATCAAGCTCCTCGATCTCCTCCTCGCCGCGTGTGGGGTGCCTTGATGCCAACCGAGCCACTCCCTCCCGATCGCCACCGGATCGTGCCGGCCACGATCCTCGGCCAACTCCGCCCCGCCTGCTCGATGCTCGCCGTCCTCGCGGTGATTACCGGCGTCTTCTATCCGCTCGGGATGACGCTCGTGGCGCGAAGCCTCTTTCCGCGTGAATCCTCCGGAAGCCTTCTCCGGGCCGCCGACGGCACGGTCATCGGCTCGCTCCTCATCAGCCAGCCGTTCACCGGGCCAGGCTGGTTCCACGGCCGGCCGAGTGCCACCGGCGCGATCCCGTCCGATCCGACCGCCTCGGGAGGCTCCAATCTCGGGCCGACCAACCCCGCCCTGGCGGGCAGCGTGGCCGAGCGGGTGGCCGCCGTCCGGCGGGATGAGCCCTCGTACGCCGGGGCGATCCCCGTCGATCTGGTCACCGCCAGCGCCAGCGGCCTCGATCCCCACATCTCCCCCCGGGCAGCCCTCCTCCAGGTGCCACGGGTGGCCGCCGCGCGCGGCCTGCCAGTGGAGGAGGTGCAGGGCCTCGTGACCGCCCGGATCGAGCCCCCGCTCCTCGGCATCCTCGGGCGGCCACGGGTCAACGTCCTCGCGCTCAACCTCGCCCTCGACGTCCTCGCCACCGGAGGGAGAGGCGACGCGGGAGGCAGCCCCCTCCCGCCATGACCTCCGAACCGACGCGCCCCGATCCCGACGCCCTCCTGGCGGCGATCCACGCCGACGAGGCCAAGGCTGCCCGCGGTCGGCTCAAGGTGTTCTTCGGATTCTCGCCAGGGGTCGGCAAGACCTACGCGATGCTCGAGTCGGCACGGCGCCTCGCCGCCGCTGGCACCGACGTCGTCGTGGGGATCGTCGAGACGCACGGCCGTGCCGAGACGGCGGCGCTCGTCGAAGGGCTCGAGGTCCTACCGCGCGTGGCGATCCCCCACCGCGGCCACACGCTCCACGAGTTCGATCTCGCCGCGGCCATTCTCCGCCGGCCGCAGGTCCTCATTCTCGACGAGATGGCCCATTCCAACGCCCCCGGGTCGCTCCATCCGAAGCGTTGGCAGGACATCGATGACGTGATCGCCGCCGGGATCGACGTCCACACCGCCCTCAACGTCCAGCATGTCGAGAGCCTCGTCGATCTCGTCGAGCAGGCGACCGGCATCCGCGTCCGGGAGACCGTTCCCGACGAAGCCCTCGACCGGGCCGACGAGATCGAGCTGGTCGATCTTCCCCCCGACGAACTTCTCGCCCGGCTCCGGGCCGGGAAGATCTATCTCCCCGATGTCGCCGCGCGGGCGACGGAGCGGTTCTTCCGGAAATCGAATCTCCTCGAGCTTCGCGAACTGGCTCTCCTGCGCATGACCGAGCGTGTCGACCGCGACGTCGAATCGGCCCGCCGGGCCGATGGGCACAAGCGCGGCCCGGCGATCACCGAACGGATCCTCGTCGCCGTGGGGCCGGGAGCGCACGCCGACCGGATCCTCCGCAAGGCCCACCGCATCGCCAGCGGCCTGCGCTGCGAATGGATCGCGGCGACCGTCGAGCGGCCGGGGGACGCCCCGCTTTCGTCCCGGGCGAGCACCGATCTCGAAAAGCACCTCCGCCTCGCCGAGTCGCTCGGGGCCCGCGTCAGCCGGCTCTCCGGAGCCGGGGTGGCCGAGTCGATCCTCGCGGAGGCCGAACGGCTCGAGGTGACGCGGATCCTCGTCGGCAAGCCTCATCGCCCGGGCGTTGGGACGTGGTGGCGGGAGAACGTCATCGACCGGCTCGTGCGGCACAGCCACGCCATCGATGTCCTCGTCATCGGCGCCGAGGAGGAGCCTCCGCTCCGGCCGGCCGATCCCACCGGGTCCGCGCCTGGCCGCCCCCCCGTCGGCGTCGGCTTCGTCGGCCTGTCCTTCGTCTTGGGGGCGCTGGCGGCGACGGCCGTCGTGGGGCGTCTGGCCTGGCCGCTGGTCAATGTCACGATCGTGGCCTTCGTGGCGCTGTTGATCGTGGTCATGTCGTCGCTGTGGTTCGGCCGGCGGACAGGCATGCTCGCGGTCGTGCTTGCGGCCCTGATGGTCGACTTTTTCTTCGTTCCCCCCTTTTTCACATTGGTCATCGCCAGCACCACGGATATCGTTTCCCTGATCGTCCTTCTCTCGGTGGGCCTGGTGGTGGCTGAATTGATGGTGCGACTCCAACTCCAGACCTCGATGGCGGTCGATCGAGAGCGACGCACCGCCCGCCTCCTCGAGCACTCTCGCGCCCTGGCTCTCGCCGCAGACCCCGCGGCGGCTGCGGCCACGCTCGCCGGTTCGGCGCTGGCCGTGACCTCAGCGACGGCGATCGAGGTCCGGTTGGCCGACTCGGCAGGGGTGCTCGTGACCGCCGCCCGGAGCGGGACGCTTCTTTCCTCTGCGGTGGAGGAGGGACTCGTCGCCTGGGTCGAGGCGCATGGCCGCGCCGCCGGCCGGGGCACCGACACGCTCCCCGGCGCCGGGCTCACCGTCCTGCCGATCCGCCACCGTGGCCGGGGCCTCGGCGTCCTCGTGATCGGCTTCGATCCGCCACGGGGTCTGTCGCGCCAGGAGCACGACATCCTCGC
>JBIIQL010000298.1:0-5091 GCA_044342095.1 Pirellulales bacterium | reverse complement strand
AGCCATCTCCTCCCGCGATCCTTCCATCCACGCTTCGAGCACAGCCCGGCCCGGCGTGCCTTCCTTACCCGCGCCGCCGGCGGGCTCGGGCCCCTCGCGCTCGGCTCCCTGCTCGGGAGTGGAGACGCGAGTCGAACGCTCGCGGCCACGCCCGCCACGGAGGATCCCGCCGCCGCCGTGGCGCGGTGGCCGGGGGTGATCCGGCCGTACCATGTGCCGCCGAAGGCGAAGCGCGTCATCTGGCTCTACATGGCCGGTGGGATGACGCACCTCGACACCTTCGACCACAAGCCGAAGCTCGCCGCGATGAACGGCGAGCCGATGCCGGAAAGCTTCACGAAGGGGCAGCAGATCGCCCAGCTCCAGGGGCAGGCGCTCAAGTGTCTTGGACCGCAGCATCCCTTCGCCCGAGTCGGGAAGAGCGGCCAGGAGATCAGCACGATCTTCCCGGAGATCTCGGCGCGGATCGCCGACCGGATCGCGATCGTGAAGAGCCTCCACACCGAGGCGATCAATCACGATCCGGCGCATACCTTCATGAACACCGGTACGATGATCACCGGCCGTCCAGCGGCAGGAAGCTGGCTGTGGTACGGCCTCGGCTGCGAAGCCCACGATCTCCCCGGCTTCATCGTCATGGTGAGCACGGGCAACTACGGACAGCGGCAGCCGATCGCCGCCCGGCAGTGGCATTCGGGCCTCCTCCCCAGCCGGTTCCAGGGGGTCGAGTTCCGCTCCAAGGGGGACGCCGTCCTCTACGTCAAACCGCCGGTGGGGCTCGACGGCCAGCGGGCGGTGGTCGATGCGGTCACGAAGCTCGACGGCCTCCGTAACTCGGTCGTCGACGATCCGGAGATCGCCGCCAGGCTCGCGCAGTACGAACTCGCCTTCCGGATGCAGTCGAGCGTACCGGGGCTCCTCGATCTTTCGGACGAGACGGCCGAGACGTTCGAACTCTACGGCACGAAGGGGGGGGACGGCTCGTTCGCCTCGAATTGCCTCCTGGCCCGGCGCCTCGCCGAGCGCGGCGTGCGCTTCATTCAGCTCTATCACCGCGACTGGGATCATCACGGCGCCGTCCAGGAGCATGTGAAGGGGACGGCGGCGGAGGTCGATCGGGGGGCGGCGGCGCTCGTCGAGGATCTGGCGCGGCGGGGGATGCTCGACGAGACGCTCGTCGTCTTCGGAACGGAGTTCGGGCGGACGCCGATGGCCCAGGGGAACGGCCGCGACCACCACATGAAGGCGTTTTCGATGTGGCTGGCCGGCGGCGGGATCAAGGGAGGGATCAGCCACGGCGCGACCGACGACCTCGGCTACGGGGTTGTCGAGAATCCCGTCACCGTCCACGACCTCCACGCCACACTCCTCCACCTCCTCGGCATCGACCACCTCCGACTCACGATCCGCTCCCAGGGGCGCGACTTCCGGCTCACCGATGTCCACGGCCACGTCATCAGCGATCTCCTCGCCTGACAGCGGGGGCCGCGACGGCCTCGGGGCCGCTCAAGGCCGACCGGCGGCGACCGCATCGAGAAACCGGAAGACGTCGTCGAGCGCCGCTTGGACGATCACCATGTGCTCGACGTCAGGGTATTCCCGGAAGTCGACCGTGGCCCCTGCGGCTTCGAGGCGCTTTGCGAGGGCCGCCGCGCCGGGGCGGCCAAAGTCGGCGGCCCCCGCCGCGACAAACCAGGAAACTGGCTTCGCTTTCTCCCCCGCTGGCGCCGCCGCGCCACCGCCGAGGGCGACCGCGGCCGCCACAGCCTCGGGATGGAGCCCCACCTGCTTTGCCGCCTGCCCGGCCCCCATCGAGTGGCCGATGAGGAACACGCGCGACCGGTCGATCTCGAACATGTCGTCGAGGATGTCGAGCATCGCTTCGACGTCGAGGCTGAGGCCGAACAGCCCCTGTCGCGGGGCGACGACGAGCCAGCCGCGCTCGAGGCCGAGGGTGACGGCGCGGCCGGCGCCGCAGGTGTCGAAGAACATGTTCTCGCTGCCGCCGGCGCCGTGGTGGAGAAAGAGCACCGGGAGGGGGCCTGATCGCTCGGCCGGGGCACGGAGCCGCACCGGCACCTCGCCGCGGCCGTCGGAGAGCGTCAGCCAGAGGTCGGCATCGCGGGCCGCCGCGGCGATCGTCCTGCTCGGCGTTGGCCGGCCGGCCCGGAGCGTCTCAGCGAAGCGAACGAGCCGGGCGGCGGGGAAGTCGGTCTCCTGCCCCCGCCCATCGGCCAGAGCTTTGAAGAGCGGGAGGAACGCGGCGACGGTGGCACGGGCCGTCGGCGGCGTCTCCTCCGGCCAGGGTGACGCCGAGGCCGCGAGGGCGTCGACCCGCTCACGGAGTCGCTCGACCCGCGATAGCCCGATCCGGGCGATCTCGATCGGCGGCGCCTCGCTGAGCCGCTCGACGACGAGTGTCAGATCCCCTTCCGGGAGCGGGCCGGTCTGCCACTGGATCGTGCCGGCGGCCTCGGCCCAGTCGCCCAGGCGTTCCGCGTGGGTCTCCCCGGCGCGATCGACGATCGACAGCCGCAGTCGGGCCGGCGCTCCCGCGGCGCCGTCCTGCTCCGTCTCATAGAAAGGCTCAAACTCAACCGCGAGCGTCTCCGCCGTCGTGTCGGCCAGGACGGGTGTCGCGGTCACGGCGGTGGCGATCGCCGCGCGCTCGGCCAGATCGGGCGAAGCGCCCGAGCGGACCGTGAACCAGGCCTCGTCGAGCTGGCCCGCGGCGGCCTGAAGCTTGAGCGTGAAGAAACTCCGCACCGCCGCCGTCATCGGTGCGACGGCGGCCGCTCGCCGTTCCCCATCAGACTCCTGCCAAGCGATCTCGAAGCGGCGGAGCCGCTTACCGAGCTCGGCGCGCGGCGTTTCGGCTCGGGCGGAGAGGCACAACGCGGCCACGATCAGGGGTGCATGGCACCACCATGACCGAAAAGGATGGTGGAGGAACATGAGATCGGTCAGGGCTCGAGGATTCGGTGGCTGAGCGGGGACAGTCCCTGCTCCCCTGCTACGATGATCCCGGCCGGTTCATCCATCGACAACAGGGGACACGATGAAGCCGAATGGATACGAGTCGCGAGCGGCTCTTTTCGTCGTGGGGATGGTCGTGATGGCGACCGCCGCGCGGGGCGACGATTTCGTGCCGCGGCAGGATCGGCTGCCGGTCGAGGCGCCGGCCGGGGCTGTCGTCCTCCTCGGGGCGGGGGTCGCGCCGAGGTTCGTGGGGATGGACGGCGGGCCGACCGACTGGAAGCGCGATGGGGACGAACTCATCGTCACGCGCACCGAGGGGCATGCCAATCATGTCCATTCGATCGACACCTTCGAAGATTGCGATCTCCATGCCGAGTTCGTCGTCGATCCAGAGGCCCAAGGCAACAGCGGCCTCTATTTTCACGGATGGTTCGAGATGCAGATCTATGATTCGGCCGGCGTCGATCCGGTCACCGAGCAGGATGAGGGGAGCCTCTACCGCTTCGCCAAGCCGCTGGTGAACGCGGCCCGGCCGGCCGGCGCGTGGCAGGTGTACGACATCCGCTACACCGCCCCCCGGCGCGACGCCGACGGAAAGGTGACGCGTTCCGGGTCGATCATCGCCTGGCTCAACGGGAAGAAGGTCCAGGACGGCGTCGACTTCGACGCGCCACGATCCCCCTACATCCCCTACAAATACGGCGTCACCGACCACCTCCGCGCGGTGGAGAAGACGCTCTTCGAGACCGGCCGCGGGCCGATTTTCCTCCAGGATCACGGCAGCCCGACGCGCTTCCGCAACATCTGGTTTGTGAGACGCTAGCCACCATGCCCCATGTCACGATTGTCTGGTTTCGAAACGATCTCCGCCTCGACGACCAGCCGAGCTTGCGGGCCGCGGTCGCGCGCGGGGCGATCGTGCCCCTCTTCATCCATGCGCCCGAGGAAGAGGCGCCGTGGGAGCCGGGGGCTGCGAGCCGGTGGTGGCTCCATGGGGCCCTCGAGCGGTTTGCCGCGGCGCTTGCGGAGAAGGGGGCGCCGCTCCTGATCCGGCGTGGGCCGTCGCTCGAGACGCTCCTCGGCGTGGCCCGCGAGTATGGCGCCACGCACGTCGCCTGGAATCGCCGCTACGAGCCGGCCGTGATCGGCCGTGACACGCTCATCAAGGAGGCGCTCAAGCGCGAGGGGCTCGTCGCCGAGAGCTTCAACGGCGGCCAGCTTTTCGAGCCGGTGCACGTGGCGACGAAGGAGGGGAAGCCGTATCAGGTTTTCACGCCGTTCTGGCGGGCGCTGCTTGCGCGCGACGAACCGGCCGAGCCGGAGGCGGCACCAGCGCGGATCGTGGCGGCCAAGCCGGTGGGCAAGACGACGAAGAGCGTGGCGATCGGCGACTTGGGGCTCCTGCCGGCGATCGATTGGGCGGCCGGGATGCGGGATCGGTGGACGCCCGGCGAGACCGCGGCGGCTGTCCGGCTCGACCGCTTCCTCGAGCATCTCGACCGCTACGACACCGATCGCGATCGCCCCGACCACGACGGCACGAGCGCCTTGAGCCCTCACCTCCACTTCGGCGAGATCTCGCCGCGGCGCGTGTGGCATGCCGTCCGCAAGGCTGTCGGCGGGCGGCCAGCGGCAAGAATCGAGCGCGGCGGCGCTGAGACGTATCTCCGGGAACTCGGCTGGCGGGAGTTTGCCACCCATCTCCTCTACCACTTCCCGCATACCGCAGAGAGGCCGTTGCGGAGCGACTACGAGCGATTCCCCTGGGTGAACGATCCGGCTGGCCTGCGGGCGTGGCAGCGGGGACAGACTGGCTATCCAATCGTCGATGCTGGGATGCGGCAGTTGTGGCAGACCGGTTGGATGCACAACCGCGTGCGGATGATCGTGGCGAGCTTCCTTGTCAAGGATCTGCGCGTCAGTTGGCTCGTCGGGGCGAAGTGGTTTTGGGACACGCTCGTCGACGCAAACCTCGCCGCCAACACCCTCGGCTGGCAGTGGGCCGGAGGGTGTGGCGCCGACGCCGCCCCCTACTTCCGGATCTTCAATCCCCAGAGCCAGGGGGAGCGATTCGATCCCGAGGGGGCCTACGTGCGAAAGTTCGTCCCTGAA
>JBIIQL010000297.1:0-5097 GCA_044342095.1 Pirellulales bacterium | reverse complement strand
ACTGGTGCAACTCGCGCGGCTCCCCGCCGACGGCATTTTCGTCGCCACCCGCTGGCAGCCGGAGACGTCGACCGTGGCCATCACGGTGGGCACGAGGGAGAGCGTGGCACCGGGCGTTTTCCACCGCGTCACCGGGGCCCTCACGAGCCAGCGTCTCGAGATCCTCGCCGCCGGCATCCACACCCTCGACGACGGGATCGTGATCGATCACTTCACGGTGCTCGATCCCGATTTCACCGGGGCTCCACCCCCCGATCGGTTTGCCGACATCGCCGCGGCGATCCGCGCCGGAATCAAGGCCGACCGAGCGCCGACGTTCACCCAGCGGCTCAATCCTCTCGCGCCGCGTGCGTGTCCTGCGGTGCGCCATCCAGTCCGGGTGGCGATCGATAATGCCAGTTCGGACAGCTCGACGATCGTCGAGGTGTTCGCCGCCGATGCCCCCGGCCTCCTCTACCGGATCGCCTGCACGCTGTTCGACGCCGGGCTCTCGGTGCGATCGGCGAAGGTCGGCACCTACCTCGACCAGGTGGTCGACGGGTTTCATGTCACCGATCAGACGGGGGAGAAGATCACCGACGGCGAACGCCTCGAACGGCTTCGTAAGGCCCTCGAGGTGGCCGTGACCTCGGCCCCCGGCCGCTGACCGAAGCCGCAGCGCCGCGGCATCAGGGCGGTGCCTTTTTTCGCAGTGGCCCTCTCTGTCGCGGCTGTCCTCGGGAACGGGCCGCCCTTCGTTCACTCGTAGGAGAAGATCCCCATCGCCCCGGCGTAGGAGCGTTGGGCCCGGCGGAGATCCATGAGCAGGGCACTCTCGGCAGTGCTCATCGACTGGAAGAGTTGGCCGGCTTTCTTGGTGCGCTGGGCCGGGGGGAGGACCGGGTTGCGGATCGTCTCCAGGAACGGCGTCTCGAACTCCGCGATCAGCTTTCGCCGCGCGGTGACGACCCGCCTGTAGGTGGAGATGAGGGATGTCGCTTCGGCCGTATCGGGCACGTCCCACTCGAGCGATTCCTCGAGGAGCGTGTCGATCGAGGCCTTGAGTTTCTCGAGCCCGGCCGCGACGTCGTCATTGGTGGCGGCTTCCCCGTCGTCGAGGCGGCCGGCGACAATGTCGTCAAACTGCTTGAAGGCGATCGAATGCCGTCGATTCGCCTTCGCGATCGCCTCGAGGAGTTTCTTCGCCTCGGTCCGGCGGGGGGAAGCGCAGCCGCCGGTGCCGATCACGGCTGCCGCGACCCCGGACAATCCCACCGTCAGTAGCGTCCGCCTGGGGAGCGGCGGGCCGTTGGGCTGAGAAAAGGACCGAACGCAGGAACGTTCGTTGATCTTTGCCAACATGCGGGAATGCCTCGCGGGGAAGGACAACCGGTTTTTCTCTGAGGCGATCAAATGTAGGTGTTGACGAGGTTCTCGAAGAGTTCCTGGCGGCCGCTTGCACAGGGGGCCGAATCCCCCTTGGCGAGCATCTCCTTCTCGAGCGACTCGAAGCTCTCGCTGCCAGACTCGATCCGCCGCCCGAGCGGGCCCGACCAGCTCGCATAGCGCTCGTCGACGAGTTTCTGGAGCGCCCCGTCGGCCCGCATCGCCGCGGCGATCTTCAGGCCCCGCGCGAAGGCATCCATGCCGCCGACGTGGGCGTGGAACAGGTCGATCGGTTCGAAGCTCTCTCGACGCACCTTGGCGTCGAAGTTGACGCCGCCCGGATTCAGGCCGCCGTACTTGAGGATCGTGAGCATGATCCTCGTCGTCAGGTAGATGTCGGTGGGGAACTGATCGGTGTCCCAGCCGACGAGCGTGTCGCCGGTGTTGGCGTCGATCGACCCGAGGTAACCCTGCATGCCCGCCACCTCGAGTTCGTGCTGCATCTCGTGGCCGGCGAGCGTGGCGTGGTTGGTCTCGATGTTCATCTTCACGTGCTTCTCCAGGCCGTAGGTCTGGAGGAAGTTGATGCACGTCGCGCAGTCGTAATCGTACTGGTGCTTGGTGGGCTCACGCGGCTTCGGTTCGAAGTAGAACTGGCCGGTGAAGCCGATCTTCTTGGCATGATCGACGGCCATGTGCATGAACTTGGCGAGATGGTCGATCTCGCGCTTCATGTCGGTGTTCCACAAGCACTGATAGCCCTCCCGGCCGCCCCAAAAGGTGTACCCGGCGCCGCCGAGGGCATGGGTCGTTTCGAGGGCCTTCTTCACCTGGGCCGCCGCGTAGGCGAAGACGTCGGCGTTGCAACTGGTGGCCGCGCCGTGAACGTAGCGGGGATGGGAGAAGAGGTTGGCGGTGCCCCAGAGGAGTTTTATACCGGTCCGCTCCTGGTGGGCGCGAAGCGCTGCAGCGACGGTGTCGAGGTTGGTGTGGCTCTCGGCGAGGGTTTTCCCTTCCGGGGCGACGTCACGGTCGTGGAAGCAGTAGAAGCCGACCCCGAGTTTCTCCATGAACTCGAACGCGACGTCGACCCGGGCGACGGCGGCGGCGAGCGTGTCACCACCGACTTCCCACGGGCGGATCATCGTTGCGGCACCGAACGGATCGCTGCCGGTGCCGCGGAAGGTGTGCCAATAGGAGACGGCGAACCGGAAGTGGTCGCGCATCGGCTGCCCCTCGACGATCGCGTCGGCGTCGTAGTGCCGGAAGGCGAGCATGTTCTTCGTGCCCGGGCCCTCGTAACGGATCGGGCCAATGCCTGGGAACGCCTCTTTCGCCGCCATGGATCGAATCTCCTCGGATACCGCGTGCCGATCGTCGGCTCGCAAAATGAGCACGGCCCCGCTCCGCCAGGGGCCGTCGTGCGGGACGATGGTAGCGTCGCGCTGAAAGTCGTGTCAGCCCCAGCCCCCCATTTCCGACCGGGGCTTCAGGGCGCCTTGGCGGAAGGAGGAGTGAAGCGGGCGAGAAGCCGGCGCCCCCAGTCGGGAAACCACTCGACGAGCCCGGCGAGCCAGGCCGCCTTCCGGGGGACGACCAGTTCGCTCGTTCGCCGCCGGCAGGCCTCGAGAACCTGCTCCGCAAGGCGGTCGGGATCGAGCCTTTTCAAGGGGGCGCCGCCACCCGGCCGATTCGCCTCGGCCGGCAGGCCGGCGGCCGCCACCTCGTCGGCATAGCGGTCGAACGTGGCGTCGTCATCCGCAGCCTCGCGGCGGATCGGCCCGGGGGAGACCAAGAGCACGTGCACTCCCTGGGGGGCCATCTCGAGACGAACCGCGTCGACGTAGGCCGCGAGGGCCGACTTCGCCACCGCATACGGCCCCATCAGCGGCGTGACGAGTTTTCCGGCGAGGCTCCCGACGTAGACCATGTGGCCTCGGCCGCGGGCAACATCCTCGGCGGCGGCGGTGGTGATCTCCACGGCGGTGCGGAGGTTGGCGTCGAGGAAGCCCGAGAGCTGATCGGCCGAGGTGTCGAGGATCCGCGCTCGCCCCGATCGGCCGACGGAGAAGAACAGATCATCGACCCCCCCGAGCCGGTCGAGGGCCTCCCCGACGACGCGCCCCCCTTCCCCGGGACGGGCCAGATCGGCGGCGGTGCCGAGGCTCTTCGATCCGGCCCGTGGCTCGGGGAGCCGCTCGAGGGCCCGACGAACGCCATCGGCCGACCGGCCCACGAGCAGCACGCTCGCACCGGCCTCGAGGAGATGGCGAGCGAGAACGAGCCCGAAGCCGCTGGTGCCCCCGGCGACGATCACTCGCCGGCCTTGCCAGGGAGATGTGCGCGGCCGGTTGGATGGGGCGTTCATGAATCTCAGTTTAGCGGCACGGCCCTGGCGGGGCGGCGGATACGGTCCTGATTCGCGCCCGCGGGTTCCCGCGGTAGGCTCTCCCCCGTCACGCCCGCCTCCTCTGCCCTGCCCTTCCCTTCCTGCCTTCGGAGGGCTTCATGTCCACTCCCTCGCCCGATTCTCCCCGCGATTTCCGCGCCTCGGTCGAGGCTGGCGCGGCGCGCCGGCACGGCGCCGATCCGGAGCTCGTCCGGACGAAGATCGTCGCCACGCTCGGCCCCGCCTCCTCGTCGGAACAGGCGATCGGCGGCCTCATTCAGGCCGGGGTCGACGTCTTCCGCCTCAACATGGCCCACGGTTCGGTGGCGGAGCACCAAGCGACGCTCGACCGGGTGCGGCGGATGTCCGACGAGTTGGTCCGCCCCGTGGGCGTTCTTGTCGACCTCGCCGGTCCGAAGATCCGCCTCGGGGAGCTTCCCGGGGGTGGGGTCGAGTGTGTCGAGGGGGGCCGGGTGCGATTCGTCCGCGGGAATGGGGAATCGACCGCCGACGCCTTCACCACCACCTACGCGCCGCTCGTCGACGAACTCGGGCCGGGGGATCCGGTGATGCTCGCCGATGGCACGGTCGCACTCGTCGTCGAGGAGCGTCGCCCCGACAGCGTCGTCTGCCGCGTCGTTCAGGGGGGTACGGTCCGTAGCCGACAGGGGGTCAATCTCCCCGGCGTGAAGCTCTCCGTCGCCGCCATGACCTCCGCCGACTGGGAGCATGCCGAGTGGGCTGCCGGCGCCGGGGCCGACTTCGTCAGCCTGTCGTTCGTCCGCTCGCCGGTCGAGGTCCGCCTCCTCAAGGAACTCCTGCGGACGCGCGGGTCGGTGGCCCGCGTCGTCGCCAAGATCGAGAAGCGCGAGGCGGTCGACGCCATGGAGGCGATCGTCGAGGCAGCCGACGTCGTCATGGTCGCCCGCGGCGATCTCGGCGTGGAGATCGACGTCGCCACGATGCCGATGGTGCAGAAGCGGATCATCCGCGTCTGTCAGCGCTTTCAAAAGCCGGTGATCGTCGCCACCCAGATGCTCGACAGCATGCAGCATTCGCGGCGACCGACGCGGGCCGAGGCGACCGACGTCGCCAACGCGATCCTCGACGGCGCCGATGCCTGCATGCTCTCCGGCGAGACGGCGATCGGCGACCACCCACGCCTCGTCGTCGAGATGATGCGGCGGATCGCCCGGGCGACCGAGTCGCAGTATCTTGCCGACCGCTGGTCGTCGCTCGAAGAGCGGCAACGGGCCCCGTGGCTGGCGGCCGCCGTCGATTCGGCGACGCCGGAGGTCACCCCGGAGGGGCTTCATCCGATCACCCAGGCGGTCGTCGACGGC
>JBIIQL010000296.1:0-5100 GCA_044342095.1 Pirellulales bacterium | reverse complement strand
CTACGAGCGTGATCGCAACCGCCAGAAGCGACGTTCCCACGGGGCGCCGGATGAACCATGCCGAGATGTTCATGGCACGCTCTCCGGAAAGGCCGCCGCGTCCACACCCCGGTCATCCTCCGGCTGGCCCTCGGCGGCTCGGTCGCCCGGTCCGCGCACCCACCGTCCAACGGCGTCGAACCACAGATAGATCACGGGCGTCGTGTAGAGCGTGAGGAGCTGGCTGACGAGAAGGCCACCGATGATCGTGATCCCCAAGGGCCGCCGCAGCTCCGACCCCACGCCACTGCCCAGCGCCAGCGGCACCGCACCGAGGAGCGCGGCCATCGTCGTCATCATGATCGGCCGGAAGCGGAGAAGGCAGGCCTGTTCGATCGCTTCGCGCGGCGTCACCCGGCGCCCCGCGATCCCGCGGCGCTCCGCCTCCATGGCGAAGTCGATCATCATGATCGCGTTCTTCTTGACGATCCCGATCAGGAGGATCACCCCGATCAGCGCGATGACGCTCAAATCCGTCCGACAGACGAGCAGCGCGACCAGCGCCCCCACTCCGGCGCTGGGGAGCGTGGAGAGGATGGTGATCGGATGGACGGTACTCTCGTAGAGGATGCCGAGAACGATGTAGACGGTGACGATCGCCGCGAGGATCAGCCATCCCTGGTTCGCGAGCGACGCCCGGAAGGCGGCTGCAGTCCCCTGGAATGCCGTCTGTATCCCGGCGGGCATTCCCAACTCCCTCCGTGCCGCGTCGATCACGTCGACGGCTCTGCCGAGGGCGACCCCCGGTGCCAAGTTGAACGACACCGTCACCACCGGAAACTGCCCCTGATGGTTCACGGCGAGTGCGGCGCTCGTCTCCTCGAGCCTTGTCACCGCACCGAGCGGCACCCGCGTTTCCCCCGGCCTGCCCGGCACGCCGGCCCGGACATACATCTGCGCCATGTCCTGCGGCGTGTCGCGAAATCCGGGCGCCACCTCGAGGACGACGCGGTATTGATTGAGCTGCGTGAAGAGCATCGAGATCTGCCGTTGTCCGAAGGCGTCGTAGAGCGCGTCGTCGATCATCTGCGGCGTGATTCCGAGCCGCGAGGCACTGTCGCGGTCGATGACGAGCCGGGCCTGGCGGCCGTCGTTCTGCTGATCGCTGGCGACGTCGGCCAGCTCGGGGATCTGCTGGAGTCGGGCGACGAAGCGGGGCGCCCACGCCGCCAGCTCAACCGCGTCGGGCGACTCGAGGCTCACCTGGTACTGCGTCCGGCTGACCCGGGTCTCCACCGAAAGATCCTGCACGGGCTGCATGAAAAGGCCGATCCCCTCGACCGCGGCGATCTCTCCCTGGAGGCGGCGGATGACCTCGACGGCGTTGATGCCCCGCTCCTCGAGCGGCTTGAGGTTGATCTGGATCCGGCCGCTGTTGAGGGTGACGTTCGTGCCGTCGATCCCGATGAAGCTCGACAGGCTCTCCACCGCCGGATCGGCGAGGATCACCCGGTTGAGAGCCAACTGTCGGTCGCGCATCGCCTCGAATGAGATGCTCTGCGGCGCCTCCGAGATGCCGAGGATCACGCCGGTGTCCTGCACCGGAAAGAATCCCTTGGGCACGATCTGCGCGAGATACCATGTGGCGACGAGCGTCGCCACGAACGTCGCCATCGTCGCGAATTGATGCGCGAGCACGAACCGGAGCGTCGCGGCGTAGAGCCGGGTGAACAAGCCGGGCTGGAACGTGTCGTGCCCCCCTCCGCCATGGCCCGATCCGCTGGAACGCTGCGAAAGCAGAACGGCACACATCATCGGCGTGAGCGTCAGCGACACCGCCGCCGACACGAGAATCGTCACCGACAGCGTGACGGCGAATTCGCGGAACAGCCGGCCGACAATGTCACCCATGAACAGGAGCGGGATGAGGACGGCGATCAGCGACACCGAGAGGCTGACGATCGTGAACCCGATCTCCGCCGATCCCTTGAGCGCCGCCGCGAGGGGCGTCTCCCCTTCCTCCACGTAGCGGACGATGTTTTCGATCATCACGATCGCGTCGTCGACGACGAACCCGGTGGAGATCGTCAGCGCCATGAGCGTGAGGTTGTTGAGGCTGTACCCGAGGACGTACATCACGGCGAACGTACCGACGAGCGAGAGCGGAACGGCGACGCTGGGAATGAGCGTCGCCGTGACGTTTTTCAGGAACAGGAAGATGATGAACACCACCAGGGCGATCGTGAGGAGCAACTCGTGCTGCACCCCCTCGATACTCGCCCGGATCGTGAGCGTGCGATCGGTGAGGACGTGGACCTGCACCGCCGCCGGCAGCGAGGACTCGAGTTGCGGCAGGAGGGCCTTCACGGAATCGACAACCTCGATGATGTTGGCCCCCGGCTGACGCTGGATGTTGACGATCACCGCCGGGATGTCGTTCATCCATGCCGCCTGACGGACGTTCTCCGCACCATCGACGACTTCGGCGACGTCGACGAGGCGGATGGCCGAGCCGTCGCGGTAGCCGATGATGAGCTCGCGGAACTGGTCGCTCGTCAGCAGTTGGTCGTTGGCGGCGATCGTGAACGCCTGTCGCCGGCCGTCGAAGCTCCCCTTCGCCTGATTGACGCTCGCCTGGACGAGCGCCCCACGAAGATCCTCGAGATTCATGCCGAGGCTCGAGAGTGCCGTGGGATTGACCTCCACACGGATCGCCGGCTTCTGCCCCCCGGAGATACTGACCATGCCCACGCCGGAGAGCTGCGAGATCTTCTGCGCGAGCCTCGTGTCGGCGAGATCCTGAACCTTCGTCAGCGGGAGCGTTTCGCTGGTCAGGGCGAGGGTGAGGATCGGGGCATCGGCGGGGTTGGTCTTCGTGTAGACGGGCGGATTGGGGAGGTCGCGGGGAAGCAAGGCAGCTGCGGAATTGATCGCCGCCTGGACCTGCTGCGTGGCGATGTCAATGTCGAGGGCGAGATCGAAGCGGAGGATGATGCATGAGCATCCCTCGGAACTGCTCGACGTCATCTGCGTCAGCCCCGGCACCTGGCCGAACTGCCGCTCGAGCGGCGATGTCACGCTCGAGGCCACCACCTCGGGGCTCGCCCCGGGATAAAAAGTGAGCACCTGGATCGTGGGATAGTCGACCTGCGGGAGCGCCGAGACCGGGAGTTGACGGTAGGCGACGACACCGACGAGGACGAGCGCCACCATGAGGAGGCTCGTCGCCACCGGCCGGAGGATGAAGGGCCGGGAGAGGTTCATCGTTCTATGGTCTTGGCGGCGGCAGGCGAGTCCCCGACGGGCGCTTCCGGCCAAGTAGCGGCATCGCCTCTCGGGCTCGCTGCGATCGACTTCACCATCGCCTCGAAAGGTCCGCGGTAGACGCGGCGCATCCCCTCCGGCGAGACATGGGTGACGTCGGCATAAAAGCATCGGGACTCGTCGCCAACGAAACTCTTTCCCTCGGCGTCGAACCAAACGTCGCGGGCCGGTGTGATCCGAACTTCCGCCCCCTTCGCCGCCGCGGCAAATGCGTCGAAGGTGGAACCTTGAACGCGGTCATAGTGCCGGCGGTCGACGCCCCGCATTACCGGGCGTCCGAGCGCCGAAGTCCACACGAGCCAGCGGAGCGGATCGGCCGGCTGATACGGCTGTGGTTCGATGAGCCACACCGTCGCTCCGGCGTCGTTGAGCGCCCGGCAGGTCTTCAAGAGGCTCCGCTTCAGCGTCGACTCCCCACCGCCGTCGTCGCTGGCTCCGAACGTTCCCTCGTCGAGCGTTGCGGAGTTCACCGCCTCCCAGTCGGAGACCAGGATGACGTGGGGGATTCGCTCCGCCCGCACCCGCTCGACGATGTCATCGGACCACTGCAGCCAGGGTTTGCGGCCATGGGCCCGCGACGAGCGCACCGTTCCCAGAAGTGGGTAGTGCGCGTTGCGACAGGCCCACGCACCGCGGATGCCATGGGCAACGAAAAGCTCGTCGAGAAGTCCGAGCGCTGCCACGGCGTGACTGTCACCCCAGACGAGACAGTCGACCGACACACCGGCGGCGCTGGTTCCGTCGAACTGTCTCACGAGGAGGTCTGGACGGCGTTCGGCCTCGAACGTCTGGAACGCTCCATCCTTCACATCGATCGCCGAGGGCTGGAGATACGCCAGCGCCCGCGGCGGAAAGCGCCCCGGCAGTCCGCCACCGGCGATGATCCCGATCGAGGTGACGATCAGCACCACGGCGGCACCGACGACGATCCGCAGCGCCTCGCCAAAACCTATCGAGCGCATCCCGTGGCGAAACGGAGTCTCTATCCAACGCAACGACAGCCATGCCAGCACGAAACTGGCAACGTAGAGCATGGCGATCGTGCCCGCCGACAACGGCCCCCAGGAACAGTACCGGGCGTACACATGCAGAGGCCAATGCCAGAGGTAGAGGGAGTACGACACCAGGCCGATCGCCACCGCCACTCGGGAGGAGAGGATCCGGCCGACAACCGTCCGGTCGTGGGTGCCGGCGAAAATCAGGAAGCAGGCCCCGAGACAAGGAGGCAGGGCGGCAAGACCCGGGAACTGCATCTTTTCGGAGTAGGTGACACACGGCACAACGATCAAGCCGAGGCCGAGCAGCGCCAGGGCATTCGCCCACGCGGCTCCCAAGGGGCGACGGGGCGTCTCGAGGGCCGCAAGGCCGCCGAGGAGTAGCTCCCACGCCCGGAACGGGAGGAGAAAAAAACCCGCCATCCCAGCCCGGTAACTCGTCGCGTAGACCGAGAAGACGAGCGACACGAGCATCGCTCCCCAAAGGATCGCCCGCACCAACCCCCGGCGGTGCATCGGCAGGCGGACGAAGAGGAGCGGATAGAAGAGATAAAACTGTTCTTCGACGGCCAACGACCACATGTGGAGCAGCGGCCGCGGACGATGGGTGTCGAAGTAGCCGACGTTTCGCCATTCGTAGACGTTGGTGAGCATCGTCTGCTGGGCGATCGTCGCCTTCGCGAGTGGCACCAGATCGTTCGGCATGAGGATGCACAGCCCGGCGAGCAGCGTCACGATCGTGACGAGAAGCGACGCCGGGGCGATGCGGCGCAGGCGACGCGTCCAGAAGCGACGCAGCGAG
>JBIIQL010000013.1:0-17101 GCA_044342095.1 Pirellulales bacterium | reverse complement strand
GCCAGATCCTTCCATGCTGCCGGCGGTCGTGCCGGCGCCAGCGGCCCCGGCTGCCGTGTCGCCCCGGGGTCGCGGTGCCGCGGTGCCGGTGGGGCCGACCGTCGCCCTCCCCGCGCCCCAGGCCGCCCCGGCCCCCCTGCCGGTTCTTCCCGACGTCGCCGACGAGCTTTCCGGCCGGCTGGCCGTGCTCGAGGGGCAGCAGCGTTGGGGCGACATCGTTGCCGCCTGCGAGCCGCACGTCCGTCAGGGGACGCTGCCGACGACACTGGCCGACCGCTACGACCTCGCCCGGATCCACTGCGACCTCGTCCGGCGGCACTCCGAGGCAGCTTTCCGGCAGCGGCTCACCGGCCTCTCCGAAGCCGAGGGGCGGCGCCTCCACGCCGAGGTGCTCTCGCGGATCCGCAGCCACCACGTCGACGCCCCCGACTTCCATCGCCTCACGCTCCGCGGCCTCAAGGCGATGGAGGTGGCGATCGATCATCCGGTGTTCACGTCGTGGTATGCCCCCCACGCCACCGCGGAGCGCCGGGCGGCGTACCGTGAGCAGGTGGCCCGCCTCGTCGGGGGCCGGATGGTCAACTCCCAGGCCGACGCCGAGACGGTGGTGGCGTGGGTTGCGAGGATCGGTCACTCGACCCTCGGCATCCCCCCCTCGGTCACGCTCCTGGAGATGACGGCGGCTTCGATGGGGGGCCTCGACGAATACTCCGCGTTCCTCACCAACGGCCAACTCGACGACCTCTACGCCCAGATCGAAGGCAACTTCGTCGGGCTCGGCGTCGAACTGAAGACGGCTCCCGATGGCCTCCTCCTCGTCCATGTCATCGCCGGCAGCCCCGCTGAACGGGGCGGCCTCCGCGACGGCGACCACATCGTCGCCATCGACGGCCGGGCGATCGGCGGGATGTCGGTCGACGAATCAGCCCAGCTCCTCCAGGGGCCCGAGGGCTCCGCCGTCAGTCTCGACGTCGTCCGAGGCAGTGCTGCGGCGGGGCGGGTGTCGCTGCGGCGTGAGCATGTCGAAGTGCCGAGCGTCGAGGATGTGCGGATGGTCGATGCGGGAGCGGGCATCGGTCATCTCAAGATCTCGTCCTTCCAAAAGACGACGGCCGCCGACCTGGAATCGGCCCTCCGCCGGCTCGACGCCGCGGGGATGCGTTCGCTCGTCATCGATCTCCGCGGCAATCCGGGCGGCCTCCTCTCCGCCGCGGTCGACGTCGCCGACCTGTTCCTCGAACGGGGGCTCGTCGTCGCGACCCGGGGGCGCAGCCCGGAGGAGGACTTCAACTACTCGGCGAGCCGGCCCGGCACCTGGCGGATGCCGCTGGTGGTGATCATCGACGGCGACTCGGCCAGCTCCAGCGAGATCTTCGCCGGGGCGATCCGCGATCACGGCCGCGGCACGATCGTCGGCAGCCGGAGCTTCGGAAAGGGGTCGATCCAGGGGATTTTCCCGCTCGAGATCGGCGGGGTCGGCCTTCGACTCACCACCGCCAAGTTCTTTTCGCCCAAGGGGAAGCCATACAGCCGGGTCGGGGTCGAGCCTGATCTCGTCGTCCACTCCACCGCCCGCTTGCCAGAGGGGGCCGAGGCGGTCCCGACGGCCGGTGATGCGGCGCTCGAGGCGGCCCTCGCCGCAGCGCGGCGGGCCACCGTCCGCCAATCGACCCGCCCCGTCCCCCGTTCCCAGGCCTCGAGATAGTGTGGTTCAGGGGGGGCGGCGCAGCTTGAAAGTCACCCTGCCGCGGGCTAGGCTGCCTCCGGCTCGAGTCATGTCCTCCGCAGGATTTCTTCTTCTGGCTGCGGGGAGGTGACGGGCGTGTCGGTCGGCCGGTTGGTGGGAGTTCACGCACGTTGTGCCCAGGCACGACGGTCGGGCATGGCGGTGCCCGGTCGGCGTGTCGATCCTCCACCGGAATCCGCTCCCCGTCTGCCCATGGCCGTGCCCCGTGTTGTCCCGCCACCTCCCTTCCCAGGGGGTCGGTGACGGGTCGTTCCTGTCCTGTTCCAGTCGGCCTGCTCCGAGCCTCTTCGCCGTGCCGCGTCGGCTTGTCCGTCGCGGAGCGAAGCCGGGATCGCGAGCCTTTCGTTCACTCCGCTCTCTCCCGTAGCCCGCCATCACGAAGAAGGATCCATTCATGACTTCCGCCCGTGCCAGCGCGATCGCCGCCATCAACAACTACAAGTCGAATGGCCAAGCCTGGAACTTCCGCGAGACGCCCACCAGCGAGATCTTCGGAGCGAACGTCTTCGGCGATTCGGTGATGAAGGACCGGCTCCCGAAGAGCGTTTACAAGGCGCTCCAGGCGACGATCAAGCAGGGCAAGCCGCTCGATCCGACGATCGCTGACGCCGTCGCCTTGGCGATGAAGGATTGGGCGATCGAGAAGGGGGCCACTCACTACGCCCACGTCTTCTATCCGCTCACCGGGCTGACCGCCGAGAAGCACGACAGCTTCCTCTCGCCGACCGGCGATGGCGAGGCGATCTTCGAGTTCTCCGGGAAGGAATTGATTCAGGGTGAGCCCGACGCCTCGAGCTTCCCCTCCGGCGGCCTGCGGGCGACGTTCGAGGCCCGTGGTTACACCGCCTGGGATCCGACGAGCCCGGCCTACATCCTCGACAACCCCAACGGCACGACCCTCTGCATCCCCACGGCGTTCTGCTCGTGGACGGGAGAGGCTCTCGACAAGAAGACCCCGCTCCTCCGCTCGATGCAGGCCCTCGACAAGCAGGCCCGCCGCGTCCTCGCCCTCTTCGGCCACAAGGATGTCGGGCAGGTTTCCGCGTCGTGCGGCCCGGAGCAGGAATACTTCCTCATCGACCGCAACTTCTACTTCGCCCGTCCCGATCTCGTGATGGCCGGCCGGACGCTGTTCGGCGCCAAGCCGCCGAAGGGGCAGGAGTTTGAGGACCAGTACTTCGGGGCGATCCCCGAGCGCGTCTTGGCGTTCATGCTCGAGGTCGAGCGTGAGCTCTACAAGCTCGGCGTGCCGGTGAAGACCCGTCACAACGAGGTGGCCCCGGGGCAGTACGAGATCGCCCCGGTCTACGAGAACGCCAACATCGCCACCGACCACCAGCAGTCGATCATGCAGACGCTGACCCGCGTCGCGCAGAAGTACGGCATGTCGTGCCTCCTCCACGAGAAGCCGTTCGCCGGCATCAACGGCTCCGGCAAGCACGTCAACTGGTCGATGGGCTGCAAGCTCGGCAACCTCCTCGAGCCGGGTGAGACGCCCCATGCCAACATGCAGTTCCTCGTGTTCTGCGCGGCGGTGATCCGGGCCGTCCACCTCCACGGGGATCTCCTCCGGGCGGTCGTGGCCCACAGCGGCAACGATCACCGCCTCGGGGCCAACGAGGCCCCGCCGGCGATCATCTCGATCTTCCTCGGCGAGCAACTCGCCGACGTCTTCGAGCAGATCGAGAAGGGGAAGGCGACCAGCTCGAAGTCGAGTGGCACGCTCACCGTCGGCGTCCACACGCTCCCCGCCCTGCCGCAGCATGCCGGCGACCGCAACCGGACGAGCCCGTTCGCCTTCACCGGCAACAAGTTCGAGTTCCGTGCGGTCGGTTCGGCACAGTCGATCGCCGGGCCGCTGGTGGCCCTCAACACGATCGTGGCCGAGAGCCTCGACTACATCGCCAACGAGCTCGAGAAGGCCACCGGCGGCGACACCGCGAAGCTGCCCCAGGCGGTCGAGAAGCTCCTCCAGCAGATCGTCTCCGAGCACAAGGCGGTGATCTTCAACGGCAACGGCTACTCGCAGGAGTGGCACGACGAGGCGAAGAAGCGCGGGCTGCCGAATCTCAAGGCCACGCCCGACGCCCTCTCCGTGCTCGCCTCGCCGACGAACGTCGCGCTGTTCGAGAAGTACGGTGTCCTGTCGGAGCGCGAGCTCCGCAGCCGCTACGAGATCTACATGGAGCGGTACTGCAAGGACATCAACACCGAGGCCCAGTCGGCGATCCAGATCGCGAAGACGATGATCCTCCCGGCAGCCTACCGCTACCAGGGGGAGCTCGTGGGCACGGCCCACAAGCTCAAGGAGATCGGCAAGAGCGTTCACATGGGGACGCTCGACAAGCTCACGACGCTCGTCGGCGAACTCGAAGCCGGGATCGCGGCCCTCGAGAAGGTCGCCGGCCATCACGGCGGCGGTGACATCTCGGCCGAAGTCGCCCACTTCCACGGTAAGGTCATTCCGGCGATGGTCTCGCTCCGCGAGACGGCCGACCAGATCGAGTCGATCCTCCCCGACGATCTCTGGCCGCTGCCGACCTACCGGGAAATGCTGTTCATCAAGTGAGCAGCTCCACGCCAGGCACGCCCGACGGGGAGCCTCTCCCCGTCGGGCCCCTCGATCCGTCGGCCCTCGCCCCGGCCATCCGGGCGGAGTGTGAGCGTTTGTCGCTCCCGCTCCCGCCCGGGGTCGAGGAGGGATTGGCGAGCTATGCGGCGCGCCTCTGGGCGTGGAATGAACGGCTCAACCTCACCCGCCACACCGATGTCGAGCGGTTCGTGTCGCGCGATGTCGCCGACGCGGTGGCCGTGGCCGGCCATCTCGGTGCCGGGGAGCGGGTCCTCGATGTCGGCACCGGCGGAGGAGTGCCGGGGGTGCTTCTGGCGATTCTCCGTCCCGATCTCCGCGTCGAGCTCTCCGATAGCGTGGGGAAGAAGGCGCGGGCCGTGCGGGCGATCGTGGCCGAGGCGGGGCTGGCGATTCCCGTCCATGAAGGGGCCGCTCAGGAACTCGTCAGCCGCCGCGGCGAGAAAGATCGCTTCGACGCCCTCGTCATTCGCGCGGTGGCGCCGCTGATCAAGCTGCTCAACTGGTTCGAGCCGCTCGCCGACCACTACGGGCGGATGCTGATCATCAAGGGACCGCGCTGGGAGGAAGAGAAGGGGGAGGCGAGACACCGGGGCCTGGTCAAGAAAGTGACCGTGCGCCGGGTGGCTGCCTGGCCAATCCGTGGCAGTGACAACGAGAGCGTCCTCCTCGAGGTCCGCCGCAGGGAGACCCGCGACGGCACTCCTCACCCTGCCCCGCCAGCCCCCCCGAAGCGTTGATGGGGCTGGTCTCGCGATCAGGTCCGGGGCATTTCCGCTCGGAAGGTGGGGGGGCGGGGCTTCCCGCAAGGGTAGAATAGGGGCATGGTCAGCTCCCCCGTCCGCTCTCTGATCGCCTTCGTGGCGTTGGTCGCGTCGACCATGATTCGACCGGCTGAGGCCGACGATCACCCGGGCGCGGCGATCTACCGCGAGCACTGCCTCCGCTGCCATGGCGACAACGGCGTCGGCACGCCGGCGGCTCCGGCCCCGCTCGTCGGCGACCGCTCGGTCGGGCAACTGGCCCGGTATGTCGCCGACACCATGCCGGAGGACGATCCGACCGCCGTCATCGGCGACGCGGCGGCTGCGGTGGCGGAGTGGATCCACGGCCGCTTCTATTCGGCGCTCGCCAGGGATCGGCATCGACCGGCGCGGGTCGAAATCTCCCGACTGACCGTCGGCCAGCACCAAAATGCCATCGCCGACCTCGTGGGGGGATTTCTCCCGCCGCCGCCCCCCGTGGGGCCGGAGCGGGGGCTTCGCGGCGAGTATTTCCAGGGGCGAAATTTCGACCCCGCCCGCCGGGTCTTCGAGCGGCTCGATCCCACAGTCGGCTTCGACTTCGGGGTCGAAGGGCCCGATCCGGAGCGCTTCGAGCCGGGGCGGTTTGCGATCCGGTGGCAGGGCTCGGTCGTGCCGGTCGAGTCGGGGGTGCATGAGTTCGTCGTCCGCACCGAACAGGCCGTCCGGCTCCTCGTCAATCATCTCGATTGGGATGGACCGCCGCTCATCGATGCCTGGGTGAAGTCGGGCCACGACACGGAGTACCGTGGCACGATCCATCTCCTCGCCGGCCGCCCCCATCCGCTGCGGCTGGAGTTCTCGAAGGCGAGTCAGGGCGTCGACAATCCGGTCCACGAGAAGCCGCGGCGCGCGTCGATCGAGCTGCTGTGGCGGCAGCCGCACGGCGTGCTCGAGCGGGTGCCGTCGCGGAACCTCATTCCCAAGCACTCGCCGGCCAGTTTCGTCGTCACCACCCCGTTCCCCCCGGACGACCGCAGCATCGGCTACGAGCGCGGCAGCACCGTTTCCAAAGAATGGCTGGAGGCGGTCGAGGCGGCGGCGATCGAAAGCGCGGCGGCGATCCGCGAGCGTGCCGGGCGACTGGCCGGCGTAAAGCCCGACGCCCCCGACCGGGGCGAACGGCTGCAGGCCTTCGCTGCCACCTTCGCCGAGCGGGCCTTTCGGCGGCCCCTCGGCGCCCCCGTCAAGGCGCTCGTCGCACGTCCCTTCGACGCGGCGACCGACGTCGACGCGGCGCTCGAGCGGGCGATTCTCTTGATCCTCTCTTCCCCCCGCTTCCTGTTCCGCGAGCCGCCGCTCCCCGACGACCCCAGCATGGCTTCGTGGGACACCGCCGCCCGGCTCTCCTTCGGTGTCTGGGATTCGATCCCCGACGAGGCCCTCCGTACCGCGGCGGCCCGTGGCGAGCTCGAGACGCCCGAGCAGATCGAGGCCCAGGTGCGGCGGATGTTGGCCGATCGGCGGGCGCTTTCCAAGCTCCAGGCGTTTTTCCTCACCTGGCTGCGGGTCGATCGGGTGCCGGAGATCGTCAAGGATCCCGTCCGCCATCCGGGCTTCGATCCAGCCGTGGTCGACGACCTGCGGACGAGCCTCCGATTGCTTCTCGACGACATCGTGTCCCCCGCCGCCGGGCCGGCCGACTACCGGCGTCTGTTCACGGCCGACGAGGTGCCGATCAACGGTCGGCTGGCTCCGTTCTACGGCGTCGAACTCCCCGCCCGGGCCGAATTCGTTCCCGTCCGTCTCGACGACGGGCAGCGGGCCGGCGTTCTCACCCATCCCTACATCTTGAGCGTCCTTGCGTACGCCGGCGAGAGTTCCCCGATCCACCGCGGGGTGTTCCTGACGCGAGGCGTCCTCGGCAACGTCCTCAAGCCGCCGGCCGAGGCGGTGGCGCCGCTTGCCCCCGACCTCCATCCCGGGCTCTCCAACCGCCAGCGCGTCTCCCTCCAGACGAGCCCCGCCGCCTGCCAGGGCTGCCACGCCGTCATCAATCCGCTCGGCTTCGCCCTCGAGGGTTTCGACGCCGTCGGCCGCTTTCGGGGGGGGAGTGCGGGCGAGACCGACGGAAGCTATCTGCCGCGGGAGGGCCCGGAGGTTCACTTCGAGGGGGCCGACGGATTGGCGGACTATCTCGTCACGAGCGCCGACGCCGAGGAGGCCTTCCTCCAATCGCTTTTCCACGCCCTGGTCAAGCAGCCGATCCGGGCCTGGGGGCCCGACACGCTTCCCCGGCTGCGCCAGTCGTTCGCCGCCAAGGGCTTCGATATCCGCGAAGCCGTGGTCGATATCATGAAGGTGGCGGCTTTTCCGCCCGTTTCCCCTCCATCCTCCCCGGAGCTGACCGATGATCACTCGCCGTGAACTGCTGCGGAAGCTCGGGGTCGGTGCGGCCGTGGCGCCGTTCCTCGGCAATCTTCCGAGCTTCGCAAACGCTCCGGCGGCGCGGCAGCGGCTCGTCATCGTTTTCAGCCCCGACGGCACCGTCCGCGAGAACTTCTGGCCGACGTCGGCCGGGTCCTTCACCACGCCGGCCGAAGACGGCACGGCGGCGGTGGAGCTGCGGCCGATCCTCGCCCCTTTGGCCCCCTTCAAGGATCGCCTTCTCACGCTCAAAGGAGTCGGCAACAAGATCCGCGGCGACGGCGACGGCCACATGCGTGGCATCGGCTGCCTGCTGACCGGCGTCGAACTCTTCCCCGGCAACATCCAGGGGGGAAGCGACACGCCGGCGGGCTGGTCGAGCGGGCTGTCGATCGATCAGGAGATCGCCGGCTTCCTCCAGGCACGCCCGGAGACCGCCACCCGGTTCGGCTCGCTCGAGTTCGGTGTCCTCGTCCCCGACCGGGCCGATACGTGGACGCGGATGGTGTACGCCGGTCCCAACAAGCCGGTGGCACCGATCGACGATCCGTATCAGATGTTCTCCCGTCTCTACGGGAGTGTGAAACACCGCGAGAGCCTCCGGAGCGTGCTCGACGAACTTCACGAAGATCTCGCCCGCGTCTCGGCGGCGCTCCCGGCCGAGGATCGGAGGCTTCTCGAAGAGCACGCCGACCTCGTCCGCGGCTTCGAGCGGGAACTGGCGGCCGATCGTGACATCTCCAGCCACGCCGTGCCGGTCCTCGAGCCGGGGATTCTCGAGGCGAACGACCGGATGCCGACGATCAGCCGGATGCAGATCGATCTGCTCGTGGCGGCACTCGCGGCCGATTTCACGCGCGTCGTCACGCTCCAGTACACGAACTCCGTCGGCCAGCCCCACATGAAGTGGCTGGGGGTCGACGAGGGGCAGCATGATCTCTCCCACGAGCCCAACAGCAACGTCGACGCGCAGGAGAAGCTCACTCGGATCAATACCTGGTATGCCGGGGAAGTGGCCCACCTCGCCGCCCGTCTCGCGGCGACGCCCGAGCCAGGCGGGGATGGGTCGATGCTCGACCACACCACGATCCTGTGGACGAACGAACTCGGCGAGGGCAATTCCCACACCCGCGAAGACATCCCCTGGGTGATGATCGGCGGAGGCTTGGGCTTCCGCACCGGCAGGGCGGTCGAGTTCCCGGCGGTGCCCCACAACCGCCTCCTCCTCAGCCTCGCCCACGCCTTCGGCCACACCGGCCTCGACCGCTTCGGCAATCCCGACTTCTGCGGCGACGGCCCGCTCGCCCTGGGGTGATCGGGGCGGCGCCGCGGGTCTTCAGCCGAGCCGCGGAAACATCCGCTCCGCCTCGTGGAGGACGACGAGGCTCTCGGCCCGGTGGGCGAGCCGTTCGACCGCTTCTGGGGTCGCGGCATGGCCGAACTCGAGCTCCTCGACGAGGCCCTGATCGAGATCGGAGAGGAGCACGAGGCGGCGGTCGCCGAGGGCCTGCGCGAAGAATCTCGTCGCCATGGCGTCGGCGACGAGGGCCTGGTCGCCCGAAGCGAGGGCTTCCTCGACCAGCGGCTTCAGCGCCACCCCCTGACGCCAGCGATGGAACACCGGGCCGGGGGGCAGGGCCAAGCGACTCGCGATGCAGATCGTCCCCTCGGGATGGGTCGTCCGGGCCGCGGCCGCGACGGCGCGGACGAGCGCCACCATCCCTGGCTCGGGCGTCGCAAGTGAGGCGATCGTCAAGCGCGGTGACCCTGGTAGCCGTGGCCGCCACAGCTCGCCGTGGCGCCGGGCCGCCCGCTCGGCGGCAGGGGGCGTGCCGAACTCGACGGCGTGGACCGCGCCGCCGCGCCCCGGCACGACCCGGAGCGTGGCCATCGTGCCGAGTTGCCAGCCGATTTCCCGGGAGCGTTCACGGAGGGGGGCCACTCCCTTCCGGCCGCTCCGCGCCAGGCGGCGGAGGACGTCGGCCCGGGCCGCGGCGGGTGCGAAGGCTGGCCACAGGTCGCCGTCGAGCGCCGGCCCACCGAGCGCCGCATCCCAGGCGAAATCGCCGACGGTGACGACGACATCCGCATCGACGAGGGTTCGGGCGATGTGGAACGGAGTCCCTTCCGCGTCGGGGCCGAGATAGGCCGAGCCCGATTCCTGGGAGGGATCGAAGACGTACTCCCCCGCCGGCGGCGACGTCGCACCGGCGGCGGTGGCCGGTGGCAGCGGCGGGGCATGGAGGATGGCGAGGTCGTCGGCGGCAATCCCCGCCGATTCCAGCCGGCTTCGGATCGTGGCGACGATCGGGGTGGCCACGGCGATCGGGCCGGCGAGGGCGACGGCAACACGGTCCCCCGGCACGACGTGGGCGACGAGAGGGGGGCCGTTTTTCGGGGCGTCGATGGCCGTCGCCACGAGGGCCGCCGCCGCGTCTCCCTTGACCCCGGCGGGGCCACGGGCATCGAAAGCGACGTCGGCGTCGGACGGCTCGAGGACGAGAGGATCAGTGCTGCCGTAGTCGAGGAGGATCGGTTTCACGGTGCGGGGCGCTAAAGAGGCAAAGGGGCCAAGGCCCGCCGGGCGGGGGAATGACGATTCTCGCCCACGCCCGGGCCGGCGAACAGCAGCAGGGCTGCCGCTGCGGGAAACGCGACCGTCAGGGATTCCCCCGCCGGCATTCCTTCCCGTACCGGCACGTGCATACCTGGCAGGTGCCACGCTCATCCCCGGTATTCGCGGACGACGATGCACAACCATCATCACACCACCTCCGGGGGCCCCCCGGACCTGTCAGAGGAGACCGCTGCCATGCCGTCACATCCCGTCACACCTGCCCGTCGCTCCCTCGTGGCGCTCCTCGTGGCTGCCACGTTCGGCGCCACGGCCGGGGCCCAGGATCCCTCCTTCGGTGGGGGTCGTGGTGTGCCGGTGATCGGCGCCCCGGCGAGCTCCGACTGCGAGAGCTGCCGCTCGCAGATGCGACCGCCGTGGCATGGCAGCGCCCACGCGGGATACGGACAGCGTCTTCCGACGGGCCACTGCATGAGCGGCGCCTGTGGGCCAAGCCATGCGGCGCCGTGCCGGACGTGTGGCCCGGCGGCCTGCGGCCCCGCTCCCTGTGGCCCCTGTGCCCCGGGGATCTGCGGTGTGACCGGCTTCTGCCATGCCCCCGGCGGGGCGTGGGGAGCCCACTATCCGCTCCCCCCTTGTCTGCCGCGGCTCCATGCCTTCCTCCGCGAAGGGATGGTCCTCTCCCCGCAGCCCCTGGTCGTGCCGAAGTGCCATGAGTGCGGCGCGGTGCTGCCGATGGGCTTCTGATCGCGTGATGGCCTTTAGCGCAACCAGAGTCTGCCCACGACGAGCATCATCAGCGTGATCACCACCGCGCCGGCGACGTCGAGGATCGCCCCGCTACGGATCATGTCGCGGAGGCGGATCTTCCCCGTGCCATAGACGATGGCGTTGCAGGGCGTGCTCACCGGCATCATGAAGCCGAGGCTCGCCGCGAACGTGGCGGCCAGGGCTGCGGTGAGCGGATCGCCGCCCCCGGCCGCTGCCAGGGCCATCGCCACCGGCACGACCATGTTGGCGCTGGCGGTGTTGCTCGTGAACTCGCTGGTGACCACCGCCACGAGCGTCGCGGCCGCCACGAGCGCCACGCTCGCCCCGGGCCCGGTCGGCAGCCAGCCGGTCAGGCTCCGCCCCAGGGCCTCGGCCAGGCCGGTGGAGAAGGAAAGCTCGCCGAGGGCCATGCCGCCGCCGTAGAGGAGGATGATCCCCCAGTCGATCCGCGTGGCCTCCTCCCACTCAAGCGCCTTCCGCCCCTCTCCGCCGGGGAGGATGAAGAGCATCACGGCGCCGAGGAGGGCCGCGACCCCCTCGGGGACATGGGCGGCAAACCAAGCCGGCAGCGGGTGTTTCGCGCCGAGGAGAAGCCCGAGAACGCCCGGCACGATCCACAGGGCGACGGTCGTGCCGAAGGCGATCGCCGTACTCACCTGTCCCCGCGACCAGACGCCCAGGCGCGTCCGCTCTCGGGCCACGAGTTCCGCCACGCCGGGGAGCCGGTCGACACCGGCCGGGAACATCCAGCCCAGGAGGAGCACCGCGAAGAGCGTGAGGATCGCCGCCACCGGCACCCCGATCGCGCACCAGGTGAGAAACGACACCTCGACGCCGAGCTCGTTGCGGATGAAGGCCAGGCCGATGAGGTTTGGCGGCGTGCCGATCGGGGTCGCCAGGCCGCCGATGCTCGCGGCGAAGGCCACGGCGAGCATCAAGCCGGTGGCGAAGCGTGGGTCGAGCCTCGGCCCGGCCGGCGAGGCATCGCGGGAACCGGCCGGGGGACCGGCATCATGAATCGCCGCGAGGATCCCGGCGGCGATCGCCACCATCATCGCCGTCGTGGCGGTGTTGGAGATGAAGGCACTGATCGTCGCCGAAACGAGTGCCACCGCGGCAAGGATCCGCCCCGGTCGTTCCCCCACCGCCGGGAGCCCGAGGACGGCGAACGCCAGCCGCCGATCGAGGCCGTGGACACGGATCGCCTCGGCGAGCATGAACGAGCCGAGAAAAAGAAAGACGAGCGGCTCGGAAAAGGGGCGGAAGACCTCCTTCGCCGGCGCCACGCCCGCCACGACACAGGCCACCGCCCCGAGGAGCGCCGTCACCGGCAGCGGCAGGGCCTCGGTCACCCACAACACGACGACCCCCGCGAGGATCACGGCCAGACTCTGGGCCTCGGGGGTGAGTGGCATGAGGGACTCGAGAAAAAATCCCCCGGGGGAGCAAAGGCTCCCCCGGGGGACGTGGTGGTTTCTCTGGACCGGCAGCCGGCGTCAGTAGGTCTTGCCGAGGGCCGCTTGGGCCGCGGCCAGCCGGGCGACCGGCAGGCGGAACGGCGAGCAGCTGACGTAATCCAGACCGATGTGGTGGCAGAAGAGCACCGAGTGGGGATCGCCACCGTGCTCGCCGCAGATGCCGAGCTTGATGTCGGGCCGCGTCTTCCGTCCCTTCTCGACCGCGGTCTGCATGAGCGAGCCGACGCCGGTGGTGTCGATCGAGGCGAACGGGTTCGCCTTGAAGATCCCGAGGTCGGTGTACTTCTGCAGGAAGGACCCCATGTCGTCGCGGCTCATGCCGAGGCAGGTCTGGGTGAGATCGTTGGTGCCGAAGCTGAAGAACTCGGCGCTCTCGGCGATCTCGTCGGCCGTGAGGGCGCCGCGCGGGATCTCGATCATCGTGCCGACGAGATACTTCACCTTGACGCCCGTCTCCTTCGCCACCTGAGCCGCCGTGGCGTGGACGATCTCGAGTTGGTTGTCGAGTTCCTTCTTGAAGCCCACGAGCGGGATCATGATCTCCGGCTTCACCTTGATGCCGGCCTTCTGAACCTTTGCAGCGGCCTCGAACACGGCACGGGCCTGCATCTCCGAGATCTCGGGGTAGCTGACGCCGAGGCGGCAGCCACGGTGGCCGAGCATCGGATTGAACTCGTGGAGCGCCTCGACACGGCGGTGGACGACCTCGACGGGGAGCTTGAGCTTCTTCGCCAGATCGGCCTGGGCCTTCTCGTCGTGCGGCACGAACTCATGGAGCGGCGGATCGAGGAAGCGGATCGTGGCCGGGCGGCCGTCGAGAGCCCGGAAGATCCCCTCGAAATCGTCGCGCTGGTAGGGAAGGAGCTTCGCGAGGGCCGCACGGCGGGCGTCGAGCGACTCGGCGAGGATCATCTCCCGCATCGCGTCGATCCGGTCGCCCTCGAAGAACATGTGCTCCGTCCGCGTCAGGCCGATCCCCTCGGCGCCGAAGGCGATCGCGTGCCGGACCTGCTCCGGGGTGTCGGCGTTCGTACGGATGCCGAGCTTCCTGTGCTTGTCGGCGAGCTTCATGATGAAGGCGTAGTACTGGTAGACGTCGGAGTCTTCCGGCTTCATCGTGTTGGTGACGAGCACCTGCTTGAGCTCACTGTCGGCGGTCTTGATGGCGCCCGCGAACACCTCGCCGGTGCTCCCGTTGATGGAGATGTCCTCTCCCTCCTTGAGCGTCGTCGAGCCGCAGACGAGCGTCCCCTTGTGGTAGTCGATCGAGATCGCGCCGGCGCCGGCCACGCACACCTTGCCCATCTGCCGGGCGACGAGGGCGGCGTGACTCGAGACACCGCCGCGGCTGGTGAGGATGCCCTCGGCCGCGATCATGCCACGGAGATCCTCCGGGCTCGTCTCGACGCGGGCGAGAACGACCTTCTTCCCCTTCTCGGCCAGCTCCTCGGCCTTGGCGGCCGAGAAGACGAGCTGCCCGGTCGCGGCACCGGGGCCGGCGGCCAGGCCGGTCGTCAGGACGCGGCCCGCCTTCTTCGCCTTCTCGTAATCGGCCCGGTCGAAGATCGGGGCGAGGAGCTGCGAGAGGGCATCCGGATCGGCGCTTTGGATGGCGTGCTCCGGGGTCATGAGCTTCTGCTTGACCATGTCGTGGGCGATCTTCACGTACGCCAGCGCCGTCCGCTTTCCGTGGCGGGTCTGGAGCATGTAGAGCTTCTTCTTCTCCACCGTGAACTCGAAGTCCTGGACGTCGCCGAACTTCTTCTCGAGCTTCTCGCGGACCTTCTCGAGCTGCTTGTAGGTGGCGGCGAACTCGGTGTCGTGGGCCATCTCGACAACCGGCTTCGGCGTGCGGACGCCGGCCACGACGTCCTCACCCTGGGCGTTGACGAGGTATTCGCCGTAGAAGACGTCCTCGCCGGTGGCCGGGTCGCGGGTGAAGGCCACGCCGGTGGCGCAGTCATCGCCCATGTTGCCGAACACCATGCTCTGGACGTTGACGGCGGTGCCCCACTCGTCGGGGATCTTGTACTTGCGACGGTAGATGATCGCCCGCTCGTTCATCCAGCTGCCGAAGACGGCCGTGATGGCTCCGATGAGCTGCTCGAAGGGATCCTGCGGGAAGGTCTTCCCGGTGCGTTCCTTGATGAGCTTCTGGAAGCGGCTGATGAGATCCTTGAGGTGATCCTCGGTGAGCGCCGTGTCTTCCTCGACGTGAGCCTGGTGCTTGACTTTCTCCATCACCTCTTCGAACGGGTCGTGCTCGTTCTCGTGGCGCTTCTGCACCCCCATGACGACGTCGCCGTACATCTGGATGAAGCGGCGGTAGGAGTCGAAGGCGAAGCGGCCGTTGCCGGTGGCTTTCTTGAGGCCCTCGACCGTCTTGTCGTTGAGGCCGAGGTTGAGGATCGTGTCCATCATGCCCGGCATGCTGTCGCGGGCACCGGAGCGGACGCTCACCAAGAGCGCGTTGGCCGGGTCGCCGAACTTCTTTCCGGTCTCCTTCTCGAGGAGCTTGACGTAGTGGGCGATCTCCTCCTCGAGCCCCTTGGGAAACTTCTTCCCCGAGGTGTAGTAGTCGATGCACATCTGCGTCGTGATCGTGAATCCCGGGGGCACCGGGAGGCCGATCTTCGTCATCTGCGCGAGGTTGGCCCCCTTGCCACCGATGATCGCCTTCATGGTGCCGTCGCCGTCGCACCGGTCGGCGCCGAAGTAATAGATCATCCGCCCCGGCTTGGACGCGGCAGGCTTCTTGGCGGCGGACTTCTTCGCGGACGATTTGGCCATGGGGGCGATGTGACCTTTCGAGGAGGGGAAAACCAGCAGAAAAAAGGGTCTAAGCCGCGTCGAATCTACGTTCACGTTTCCCGGGCGTCAACGCGGCGCCCCGGCGGGATGGCGGCCGGCGGGGGGGAGGGCTCTCACCGCGGCAAACGGGTCGTTTTCCAGGAGTCGCGGTGGACCCGCGCGAGGGGGGATGGCGGCTCTCCGGGCGGGCGGCCTGCCGAGGCCGTGGCGATTTCCTCGCCGGCGGAGCACCGTCAGCCCCCCTGCCCCGCCGCGTCGGCCCGGCGGATCGCCTCTTCCACCATCTCGGCCGTCACCGGGAACGGCTCGTTGTGCGTCACCTCGCCCGGCTGCACCGCGCGCTCCGCGATCCGGCTGAGCATTGCCCCGTCGATGTCACCGAGGCCGATTTGACCGAGCGTCACCGGCAAGCCGACCGATCGGCAGAAGGCGAGGACCTCGTCGATCTCTCCGGCCGGCGCATCTTCAAGGCAGAGTTGGGCGAGCGTTCCGAAGGCGACTTTCTCCCCATGGAGCGCGGCGTGGCAACCGGGGGCGACTGTCAAACCGTTGTGGATCCCATGGGCTGCCGCCAGCCCCGCCGATTCGAAGCCGAGCCCCGAGAGGAGCGTGTTGGCCTCGACGATCCGTGCGAAGGCCCCTCGCGCCTCGGCGTCGAGCGTGCCGGCGCCATCGAGTTGCCCTGCCCGGTGGGCAGCCAGCGCCAAAGCGCCATCCGCCCGCAGCGTCGTCCAGCAGAGCTTGGCAAGGGCGAGCGCGGCGCGGGTCGTCGTGCCGCCGCGGCTGTGGGTCGCGCCCGAGCGGGCGCAGGCCCGAGCCTCAAACCAGGTCGACAGCGCATCCCCCATCCCCGCCACGAGGTAGCGGTCGGGCGCGGCAAGGATGACGTCGGTGTCGACGAGGACGAGGGCGGGGTTTTGCGGATGGAGCCTCACCTCCTCGACGACGCCTGAGTCGCTGTAGACGACGGAGATCGCGCTGGTCGGCGCGTCGGTCGAAGCGATCGTCGGGCAGGAGACGATGTCGAGATCGAGCTCTGCGGCCACCGCGCGGGCCGTGTCGATCGCCTTCCCGCCCCCCGCCCCGACGATCGTCCGCGCCGAGAAGCGCCTCGCCACATCGGCCACCGCGGCGATCTCGCGCCGGGAACATTCGCCGCCGAAGGGGTGGATGGTAGGGGCGAAGCCGGCGGTCTCGAGCGACTCCTCCCAGATCGCACCGAGCCTCCGGATCGCCGAGGCTCCAGCGAGGATAAGCACCGGCCCTCCGAGCCCGAGCCGCGTCAGCTCGTCCCCGAGCGTGGCCGCCACCCCCGGCCCCTGCACGTATCGCGCCGGCGCCGCAAATATCTCAGCCATGGTCAGGCTCCAGGAGTACCTTGGACACGTGCCGTTGCGGATTCGTCAGCCCGTCGCCAGGGGATTGATCCATCGCAGGCCCGTAAATCTGGCGAAATCGGTGTCGTTGGAATGGACCGTGGCCTGCAACTCCACGGCGATCGCGGCGATGTGGGCATCGGTCATCAGTGGAGAGACCAGCGTCCCTGCTCGGGCGAAAGACGCGAGGATATCGAGATGCCGTGGGCCTGGCTGAATGGGATCGACCGAGGGTAGGGCCAGCCACGACCGGACGTGGGTCAGTGCCAAGCCCGGAGGCATCGGCTCTGTCATGACGCTGCGACTGGTCATGATGCGGAGGAACCCGACCGACACGACCCAGGGAATGCCGACGGGCTCGCGGCGACCGAGCAATCCCTCCCACCAGGCGCGGGCCTGGGGGTGGTGCGGGGCTTTCGAGTCGTAGGCATACACGAGCAGGTTGACATCCGGGACGATCATGGGGCGGATCCGCCCTGGGCATGGAAGCGGAGAAAGTCCTCGGTCTCAAGGTCGTCGACCAGCCGATTCAGCCCGGCCGCATCGATGCCGGGCCGCATTCCGCAGGCCTGCGGTTCAACGA
>JBIIQL010000295.1:0-5178 GCA_044342095.1 Pirellulales bacterium | reverse complement strand
GCGAGGATCTCGAGACGAACGCCTCCGAAAGGACCGGCAGGCACGAGGGCCTCGATCTCGTAAGTGTCGCGCGGTGGCATGGCCCCCTCGACGAGCCACGAGCCATCCTCGAGCCGGCGAAACGACGCCCCGCCAGAGCTTTTCAGCTCGACAGGCTCGAGCGGCTGCCAGATCTCCTCCGGCAGGTCGAGCACCGGGCGGATCGTGCGTTCCCAGTCGGCGACAAGGGCTGTGAGATCCTTCTCGCCGGCACGCACCGCCTCGTCGGCATCGACGATCGTCTTCTCGAGCCGCGCGATTTCGGCGGATTGTTCGGCCGACGGCAGCGGATAGAGCGGATCAGAGTTGCCGCCGCTGCGCGTCTCGCTCCCCATGATCGTGCCGGTCTCGGGGACGTTGCAAAACAGCGCGAACAGGGCGTAAAACTCGCGCTGCGTGAGCGGATCGTATTTGTGGTCGTGGCAGCGGGCACAGCCGACCGAAAGGCCGAGCCAGGTCTGGCCGGTCGTCTCGACGCGATCGATGACCGTCTCCACCCGCCACTCCTCGGCGATGATCCCCCCTTCGCCGTTGATCCGGTGATTGCGGTTGAAGCCGGTGGCGATGACCGCGTCGCGCGTCGCCGCCTCGTCGCCCGGCACGGGCGGAAGCATGTCGCCGGCGAGTTGCTGGATCGTGAACTCGTCGAAGGGGAGGTTGCGGTTGTAGGCCGCGATCACCCAGTCGCGCCACGGCCAGTTCGAGCGGCCCGAATCGGTTTGGTAGCCGTGGCTATCGGCATAGCGGGCGGCGTCGAGCCATTCGATCGCCATCCGCTCACCGAAGTGCGGGCTCGCGAGCTTGAGATCGACATACTTTTCATACGCCTCAGGAGCCGGATCGGCGACGAACGCGGCGACCTCCTCCGGCGTTGGCGGTAGGCCCGTCAGATCGAGGCTCACCCGCCGGGCGAGCACCTCCCGCGGCGCTTCGCCGTTGGGTCTCATTCCCTCGGCCTCGAGCCGCGCGAAGATGAATTGATCGACCGGCGTCCGAGGCCAGTCGGTGCCCCGGACCACCGGCACCTCCGGCCGCGTCACCCTTTCGAAGGCCCAATGTCCGCGGTAGGGAGCGCCGGCGGCGATCCAGCGGCGAAGCAGCTCCCCTTCAGCCGCCGTCACCGGCTTGCCGACATGCGGCGGCGGCATGACGAGATCGGGATCGGTCGAGTCGATCCGGGAAAGCATTTCACTTGCCGCCGCATCGCCGGGCACGATTCCGCGGCTGCCACTCTCGAGCACGAGCCCCGCGCCAGCCGGCTCATCGAGCCGCAAGCCCCCCTGCCGCTTGGCCGCGTCGGGGCCATGGCAGGAAAAGCAGCGGTCAGAGAGGAGAGGACGGATGTCGCGGTTGAAGTCGATCGGCGCTGCGGCAGCCCCCTTGGGCACCGCTTCCGCGGCCACGACCGGCGACGACAGGACGAACCACGCCACGACGAGCGCCATCCCCCGAACGCGGGTCGTTGGAGCGGACACCGACAAGCACCCCCGACGGTGGGCAGCGGGATTCACAGCGACTCGCTTCCTTCATCGAAGGACACCTGCGGCGTGGTATTCCCCGCTGCCGCGTTCCCCTGCTTCTCTTCGTCTCTCCGCTTCGCCCCCTTCTCCTCGCGCTTCCGTTCACGCCCCTCCCCGTCGGCGCGGCCGGCGCCATGCGCCTCATGGAGCCGCCTCACCTCCTGCTCGAGGCGCTCGATCCGTTCCTGCTGCTCGGCGAAGCGACGACGGATGTCCTGGAAGCGTTCCTGGATTTGCTCGTGGGCGCGGACGATCTTCTCGTGGTGCTTCTGGAACTCCTCCGCCATGCCGCCATGGGCCTTGAGCTTCTCACCGACTCCACGGGCCATCTCTTCCACATGGCGGTGGAGATCACGGGCATGCTCCTCGAAGCGGCGGTTGAGCTCGTCGGGATTGGGACCACCAGGGCCAGGGCCGGGCTGCTGGTGTCCGGGGGGCGTCGGCTGCCCATGGAATTGGTGGGGCTGCCCGCCCGGCTGATGCGGGCCGGGCTGATGCGGGCCGGCATGCGGCGGCATCGGAGCGTGCGGAGGCTGCGGGCCCGGGCCCTGCGGACCAAGCCCACCGAGACGGGCCTCGATCGCATTGAGCTTGCCGAGGATCAGTTGGAGCTGCTCGGCGACGTGGGCTTCCGGCGGGCCGTGGAGGACCGGCGGCGCGAACGGCACGGCCCGGAATTGCGGACCGGTCATGCCACGCTGCGGAACAGCCCCGTACGGAGGCTGGGGGCGGGCGGCGCTCGGCAGGCCGTCGTCGAAGGGGCGACGCCCCCCCGGTCCCGGGCGGTGTCCGCCGGCACGCGGCCGATCACCGCGTCCTTCCGGTCCGCGGTGCTGATGCTCGCCGTCGTGCTCCTCCCCGTGCGGACGACCACGCTCCCCGTCGTCCGGCCTTTGGAGAAATGCCACCAGCGCGCCGACCGCCTCATCGGCGCCACGATCGGCGTCTCGAGAGGGCGGGGACTCGTCCGCCGCTCGAGCGACCGGAATGCTGCCGAAGAGGAGGGATGCCGCGAGGAGAGGGACGCGGCAGCCACGGAGCGATAGGTTCATGGTGGAAACTTCCTTTTGCGGCGAAGGAGCGATGGATTGGGATCACGCGCCGCCGGACGTATCCTGGGTGGCATCATGGCCATCCCCCCAGATCTGTCTTCCGCCGGCGAAGAAACGGCCGTGCTCGTGGACTTCGGACAGGGGCGACGGCTCGAACGCCTTGCCGGCGTTCTCGTCGATCGTCCCCTTCCCCAGGCGAGGCTCCCCCGTCGCCTCCCCGGCCTGTGGGCCGAATCAGCCCTAACCTACACCGGAGGCCCGGAGGGGGAAAGCCGCATCCCGGCCGGGGAACAGGCCCCCCCGCTCCCCGGTGGCTGGCGGCAATTCCGGCCGCTTCCCGATCCCTGGCGGGTGGCGATCCCGCTCCACGTCACGACGCTCCACCTCGAAGTCCGCCCCGCCGCCTCCGGCCAGACCGGGCTGTTCCTCGAGCAGGCGCCACAGTGGACCTGGCTCGAACGGGTGACGAGCCGCGGCGCGCGAATCCTTTCCCTCTTTGCCCACTCCGGCGCCGCCACGCTGGCGCTGGCCGCCGCCGGCGCCGAGGTGGTCCATGTCGACGCCTCCCGGCAGGCGATCGGACTCGCCCGCCGCAATGCGGACGCTTCGGGCCTTGGCATGGCCCCGATCCGGTTCGTGTGCGAGGACGCGCGGGTGTTCGTGCAGCGGGAACTGCGGCGCGGAAGCCGCTACGACGGCGTCGTCCTCGATCCTCCCTCCTGGGGCCACGGACCGAAGGGACAGGCCTTCGCCATCGACCGCGATCTCCCCCTCCTTCTCGACGATCTCGCCGGGCTTGTGCCCGTGCCGGCCGCCGGCCCCCTTCTCCTCTCCTGCCACTCCGCCGGTTGGACGGCGCGCCGGTTGGCCGAGGGGCTCGCCGTCGTCGCGGGGAAACGGAGCCGGGAGATCACCTCCGGTCCGCTCACCTGCAGCGACGCCTCAGGGAGGAGCCTCGAGTTCGGGGCCCACGCCCGCCTCGCGCCCCGGCCCGACCGCAAAGCCCTCTGAACCACCCGAGCCCCTTCCGGCGGTCCAACCTCACGACCGAACCGGTCAGGGTTTCTCGAGGGGAATGCAGACAAGATCGCCGGTGGCACTGACGATCGGCGGCTTGCGGTACCCCATCGCCCGCAGCGCCTTCTCGATCGGCTGGGCCCGGTCGGGGAAGCCATTGCGGTTGATATAGATTGCCGCGAAGCCGCGATTCTCGATCTCGGTGGCGGCCGCTTCGAGTGGGCGCTTGCCGAGTTCCTGCTGCCAGGCCTCGCGCGGGCGACCCTTCATCGAGCCGAACGAGTAGCGGAGATGCTTGCTGTAAAGATAGGGGCGGAAGTGGTCGTACGGCGTCATCCCTGGCACGGGCGCCTCGGGGAACTCCATGATCGGCAATTGGAAGATCATCGCCCCCTCCGGCAGCGCCGCTTCCATCTTTGCGGTAAAGGCGCGATCGGAGTCGACCTGCCGGGCGATAGCGACCATCTCCTCCTTCGTCGGCGGCCGCGGCACCTCATCCCACACGATCACCATGCAGGCCGCCACCACAGCCGACCCCACGACGCCGAGAATGCCGGCGTCCAATCGCCGTCCGCGGAGCATCCGGCGTTCGAGGCCGCTCCCCCGCCGCACCGCCCACAGAAGCGTGATCGCCATGATGACGATGCTGTAACGGCAGCCGCTCCGGAAGAGCGTAAACCCGGCCGTCCCGAGGATCGCATTGAGCCCACCGGTCGTGAACATCAGCACGATCCACAACACCTGCCAAGCCTCCATCGGCACATCCCGCTCCCGGCGCTCGAGCATCGCCCGCACCGAATCGAAGACGAGCCAGAGGAGGCAGGCGAGGCCGACGATGCCCTGGTAGGACGCACGCTCGTCGAGGAGCGGCGCCACCGCACGGTGGCTGCGGGAGAACCCGGCGAGCAACTCCGAGCGGTGGGTGAGCGGTGGGATGAAGAGGTCCTTGATCTTCAGGCCGTAGAGCTCGAGCCACTGGTATTCCCGGACAAGCGCCCCCCCGTTGGCCCCATGAGCCAGCTTGTAAGTCCAGGTGTCGAGATTCATGAGCACGAACGCGGCGGCGGCGGCGGCGATCACCGCCAGAGCCGAAACGAGCGCCGGGATCGAGCGGCGGTGGCGGAACTGGATGAGGGCGCCGAGGAGCGTCAGTTGGCAGAGAATGTTCGTGTAGTAGACGTGGTGGAGGCCGGCGATGAATCCGATCGCGATCGCCCACCACCACCGGCGCGACCAAGGTACGATCCCTGGCTCCGTGGAGACCCATCGCCACACGAGCAGAAACAGCGGGATCGGCCAGGTATAGGCCACCTGCATGTGGTGCGGGCCGTGCTGGAAGGCGTAGGGGGAGAGCCCGAAGGCGAGGGCCGCGATGAAACTCAGGAGCACCGTCCCCGACGACCGGCGTGCGACAAAGTAGAACGCTGCCGCCGCGAGAAGGTGCCCGAGGAGCATGCCGAGGTTGAGGCCGGCGAAGAGGCCGAAGGCCCTTCCGAGGAGGGAATCGACGAAGAACGGGATCTCGTCGAGCGTCGGGAAGTCGTTCCAGT
>JBIIQL010000294.1:0-5190 GCA_044342095.1 Pirellulales bacterium | reverse complement strand
CTCCGCCGACGGCATGTCGCTCGCGCTCGACGTCAAAGCCTTCGGATCAACGCGCTGCTACAGCCTCACCTGGGACGTCGACGCCGAAGACGGCTCAGCCGTCACGGGGACGATCCATGGGACGGTGCAGTAGGGGGGGGCGTCCGTCAGACATCCGCTGCCAGCTCACGCCCCGTCACACTCCGGCCGTCGCACGGGCGTCGGCGAGGAAGGCATCGACCTCGGCGTCGGTCGTCGCCCACGAACACATGAACCGGCAGCCGCCGGCGCCGATGAAGTCATAGAACTTCCAGCCCTTCGCCCGCAGGGCAGCCGCGTACGACGGGGCGAGCTTCGCAAACACCGCGTTGGCCTCACGCTTCCCGATGAGCTCTACGCCGGGAATCGCTGCGAGCCCCGCTTCGAGCCGGGCGGCCGCGGCGTTGGCCCGGGCAGCGTTGGCAAGCCACACGCCATTCTCGAGGAGCCCCACCCACGGTGCGGCGAGATAGCGCATCTTCGAAGCGAGCTGCCCCGCCTGCTTGCAGCGCCAGGCAAACTCGTCGGCGAGATCACGGTTGAAGAACACGATCGCCTCACCCATCCCCATCCCGTTCTTCGTGCCGCCGAAGCAGAGGACGTCGACCCCGACCTCCCAGGTGATCGATCGCGGCGGCACGCCCAAGGCGGCGACCGCGTTGGCGAACCGGGCCCCGTCCATGTGGAGGCGGAGCCCGTGCCGGGAACAGGCGTCGCGGACGGCTGCGAGTTCCCCGACGGTGTAGACGGTGGAGAGCTCCGTCGCCTGCGTCACGCTCACGACGCGCGGCTTGGGGAAGTGGATGTCGCGGCGGCGCTCGACGGACCGGTGGATCGCGTCGGGTCCGAGCTTGCCTCGCTCCCCCGCGAGGAGGAGGAGCTTCGTGCCGTTGGAGAAAAACTCCGGCGCCCCGCACTCGTCGGTCTCCACGTGCGAGACCTCGTGGCAGAGGATCGAGTGATACGACTGGCACATCGCGGCCAAGGCGAGCGAGTTGGCCGCGGTGCCGTTGAAGCTAAAAAAAATCTCGGCGTCATGTTCGAAGACTTCGCGGATCAACTCGCAGGCCCGTGCCGTCCACTTGTCGTCGCCATAGCTCGGCACCGTGCCGGCGTTCGCTTCCTCGAGGCTTTTCCACGCCTCGGGGCAGTAGCCGGCGGTGTTGTCACTGGCGAACTGGCAACCGGGCACGACGGAGGTCAGCATCGCTTCAGCCCAGCACGTCGGCCAGGACCTCCTCGGAGACGTAGATCGGCAGATTCGGATCGCAGGTCACGGCAATCGCGATCGCGTCGGAGGGGCGCGAGTCGATCTCGATCACCTCGCCCCCTTTGAGCACGCGGATCACGGCGTAGTAGGTGTGGTCTTTGAGTTCGGAGATGACGACATCCTGAAGTTCGCCGCCGAGGCTGTCGACGACGGCGACGATCAGGTCATGCGTCAGTGGACGCGGCGAGGGATGATGTTTCACGCGACGATCGATGCTCGTCGCCTCGAAGAGCCCGATGAGGATCGGGAAGGTGCGGTCTCCCTCGACCTCCTTGAGATACACCACCTGCTGATCGTTGATCTCGCTGATGATGATCCGGGAGAGTTCCATCTGGACGCTCATGACGATCCTCCGACTCGACTGACCGGGCCGGCGACTCGCGATCGGTGACATCCACCGTCGGTCGCCCCACCGTTCGCCCGCCCGCGAACTGAACCCAGTCTACTCCAAGCCGATCGGCGGGACACGCACCTGTCCTTCCGATCCCGGAGAGCCGGTCAGCCCGGCTTCCGGGCCGAAAGCTCCGAGAGCGTCGCCGTCCCCTTGACGAGCCGCTCCTCCATCTCCGCGAGTTGCTCCCGCTCCTTCTGAACGACGTTCGCCGGAGCCCGGGCGGCAAACTTCTCGTCGCCGAGCTTTGCCTTCTTGGCCGCGATCAGACCGGCGAGCTTTTCGTTCTCCTTCGCGAGCCTGGCGATCTCCGCGCCGACGTCGATGAGGTCGGCGAGATCGACGAACAGATCGCAGCCGGCAGCCGCCGCAGTGGCGGCGCCGGGGGCCCCGGTGGCATCCGGACCGATCGTTCCCAGGGTCGCCCCGGCCATCGACTCAATCGAGCCACGCATCGGTGCGAGGAGCTCAGCGGTGGAGCGGGGAGCGCGGATCTGCACCGTGAGCTTCGTCTTCGGGGGAACGTTTTGCCGCGAGCGGATCTCGCGGATCGCCCCGACAACGGCGAGGAACGTGCCGAATTGCTCCTCGGTGCGCCGATCGATCCAGGCCGGCGGCGGCTCGGGCCACGGCGCCACCATGATCGACGCGGCCGGTGCCTCGCCACAATCCCACGGGAGGCGGCGACTCGGGGCCACTTCCCGGAGATGCTGCCAGATCTCCTCGGTGAGGAACGGCATGATCGGATGGAGGAGGCGGAGAATCGTGTCGAGCGCCAGGAGCAACATCGACCGCGTCTGGTCGCGCGCGACCGGATCGCTCAACCGCGACTTGCAGAGTTCGAGATAGGCACTACAGAACTCGTCCCAGGCGAAGGCGTAGAGCGTCCGTGCGGCATCGGCGAAGCGGTACTCGTCGGTGCAGCGATTCACCTCGGCGGTCACGCTCGCCAGCCGGCTGGCGAGCCAGCGATCCTCGAGGGCCTCGAAGGCGCTTCCGGCGCCGGCAAGGTCACCGGCCTGGAAGTCCTCGAGATTCATGAGCACGAATCGAGTGGCGTTCCAGAGCTTGTTGGAGAAGTTACGCCCCGCCTCGAACCGCTCCGAGAGGGCCGGGCCGCGGGGAAGTCCGAGATCGGCCTCGGTCTGGGCCCATTGCGTCTTGAAGGGCTTCTTGCATTTCGGGCACTCGATCCGCGGCTGGATGCGGTTTTGCACCGTCTGCTCGATCCGTGCCTCGCACGCCGGGCACTGAAACTCCACCGGCATCCGCACGTCCTGCGTCTCGGTGGCGAGCGTCGTCATCCCGAAGCGGAGGGCGTCGGCGCCGAGGGTCTCGATGACGTCGAGCGGGTCGACGCCGTTCCCCTTGCTCTTGCTCATCGTCTCGCCGTAGCGATCGAGGATTTTTGGGTGGATATAGACCTCCCGGAAGGGGAGTGCGCCGGTTTCGAACACCCCCATGATCACCATCCGCGCCACCCACAGGGTGATGATGTCGCGGCTGGTGAGGAGGGCCGAGCCGGGATAGAAGGTGGCCAGTTCCGGCGTCTGCTCCGGCCAGCCGAGCGTGGAATGGGGCCAGAGCGCCGAGGAGAACCACGTGTCGAGGACGTCGGGATCCTGGACGAGCGGCTGGCCGTCGACCATGTCGACGCCGAGTTTTTCATCGGAGGTGCAGACGAACCAGCCGCTACGGCCGTCGGCGTCGAGGTCCGACCCGTCGGACTGCCAGGCGACGCTCGTCCGCCCGGCAAAGGCGGCGGCAAGGGCCGCTTCACGGACGCCGCTGACGTGCCAGATCGGGATCCGGTGGCCCCACCACAGCTGCCGACTGACCGGCCAATCGCGCTTCTCCGAGAGCCAGTCGAGATAGCTCTTCGCGTAACGATCGGGAACGATCTTCAGCTTCCCGCTGCGGACGGCCTCGAGCGCCGGCTCGGCAAGCTCGTCCATGCGGATGAACCACTGATCGGCGAGGTAGGGCTCGATCGGCGTCTTCGAACGGTCGGAATGGGCCAACTCGATGAGCCGATCCTCGACCAGCTCGAGCTGCCCCGCCGCCTCGAGATCGGCGACGACCTTCGTGCGCGCCTTCGGGATCGTGAGGCCCGCGTAAGGCCCCGCCTCGGCATTGAGGCGACCTTCAGGGAGAAGGATATTGATCATCGGCAGGTTGCGACGCTTGCCGACCTCGTAGTCGTTGACGTCGTGGGCCGGGGTGATCTTCACACAGCCCGAGCCCAGCTCCGGCTTCGCCCATTCATCGGCCACCAGCGGCACCTCGCGGCCAAGCAAGGGCAGCCGGACGCGGCGGCCGGCCCGGGCCATCGCCGCCAGCTTCACGAGCCCCGGAAGGATCTCGACGCGGCGGGCGGCGAGGGCCTCGAGCTCGCGGTCGATGCCTGGCTGGTCCTTCGCGGCGGCTTCGACGCGCTTCGCCCGCAGCGTCTTCTCGGCCTCGTCGAGGGCGGTGGCCGGATCGGGATGAACGGCCACGGCGGTGTCACCAAGGAGCGTCTCGGGGCGCGTCGTGGCCACCGTCACGCTCTTCGGCTCGCCGGGAAGCGGATCGACGACGTCATAACGGATGTGCCAGAAGTGCCCCTTCACCTCCTCGTGAAACACTTCGTCGTCACTGACGGCGGTCTGGAGGAAGGTGTCCCAGTTCACGAGCCGCTTCCCACGGCGAACGAGCTTCTCGCGGAAGAGCTTCAAGAACGCCGTCCGCACGGCCAGCGCGCACTGGTCGTCGAGGGTGAACCGGACCCGATCCCAGTCGCAGCTGGCCCCCATGTCGCGGAGCTGCCCGAGAATCCGCTTCTCATACTGCTCCTTCCAGGCCCAGATCCGCTCGACGAGCTTCGCCCGGCCGAGATCGTGGCGGGAGAGTTTTTCTTCTTCGAGGAGCCGACGCTCGACGACGGCCTGCGTGGCGATTCCGGCGTGATCGGTGCCGGGCATCCAGAGGGTGAGGTAGCCCTGCATCCGCCGCGTCCGGACGAGCATGTCCTGGAGGGTGTTGTTGAGGGCGTGGCCGAGGTGGAGGGCGCCGGTGACGTTCGGCGGAGGGATGACGATCGAGAACACGGGGCGACGGTCCCCCGGCCCGGCCGGCTCGGCATGCCACAGTCGGGCGGAATCCCACAGAGACCGGCAGCGGGCCTGGGCGGAGGCGTGGTCGTAGTGTTTGGGGAGTTCGTGCATCGGGGCGCTTCTGCTCGGGGGCGGTCGGTGGGATCGGTCGCAGGGATCGTGAGGGAAAAACCGCAACTCTACCGGAAATTGCTCCCCTGGGACCAGCGCGACCAACCGCTTTTTTGCACCGCCGACAGAGGCGAACTAGCCTGGAAACTTCAAGACGATGCGCTCCGGCCGCCGACTCCGCACCCGTCACTCACCGACCCATGAACCGAAGCTCTTCGTCCCAGCCCGCGACCGCTCCCCGGCGAATCATCCTCCTCGGCCGCGCTCCCGGCAACGACCTCGTCGTCAGGGCTCCGAGCGTCTCC
>JBIIQL010000293.1:0-5192 GCA_044342095.1 Pirellulales bacterium | reverse complement strand
ATCACCACCAACGAGACGCACTTCTTCCGCACCCCCACCCATTTCGAGTGGTTCGGCGGGCCGTTCCTCACCGAGTTCGCGACACGGGTCCGCGAGGGCACGCACGAGCCGGTGCTCCGCGTCTGGTCGGCCGCCTGCAGCACGGGCGAGGAGCTCTACTCGCTGGCGATTTGCGCCGCCGAAAATGCCCATCGGCTCGTCGGTTGCCGCCGGATCCTCCTCGGCACCGACATCAGCGAGGCTGTCCTCGCCCGGGCCCGGGAGGCCTCCTACACCTCCCGGGTGCTCGAACTCGTCGAACAGCGTCGCCTCGATCGGGCCTTCGCCGCCGATCCCGACGGCCAGCACTGGACCGTGAAGCCGGCGATCCGGCAGGGATGCGAGTTCCGCCGGCACAATCTTCTCGAGCCGATGCGCGGTGGGCCGTTCGATTGCATCTTCATCCGCAACGTGATGATTTATTTCGACCGCGGATCGAAAGAAGTGGCCGTCCGCCATCTCATCGACGCCCTCGCCCCGGGGGGCTACCTCGTCGTCGGCCCGGCCGACGGGATCCACGACTTGGTCGGGCAGCTCCAGAAACGCGACACCTTCCTCTATCAGAAACCGTAACGGAAGCCCTGACCGACTCTCGCCTCATCAAACTGAAGTCCTGACTGCCACCCCGTCGGTTTCCTCTCCTGCCGTCCCGCCCCGCGGTGCCTCATGTCCGACGATCTCAATCTTCCCGCCGATCTCTCCGCCGACGAGATGGGGGAATATCTGCGGATCTACGTCGATGAGACGAACGAGCAGGCCGACAGCCTGGTGGAGATGCTCCTCGGGCTCGAGCGCGATCCGCGCGACCCGCGCCGACTCGCCGAGGCGTTCCGCCTCGTCCATTCGGTGAAGGGATCGGCGGCGTTGCTGGGTCTCGACCGGATCACGACCCTCGCCCACCACCTCGAGACCCACTTCGAGCGGCTCCGCTCCGGAGTGGCCGTCCTCGATCCGGCGACGACGAATGTCGCCCTCCGGTTCGTCGACTACCTCCGTGCCGGCAACGAGCAACTCCGCCGTGGTGAGCCCCTGCCCCCAAACGAGGAGCTGCTTGCGGCCGTCGAGGCACTCGGGAGCGAGGCCCCGTCGTCGGCCGTGAAGCCAAGGGACGAGGATCGGCTAGCGTCCCTCCCTCCCGTGGCGCCCCCCTCCGCGTCCGAGCCCGCGGCCGTGGAGGAGAAGCCCCGGCCCACGAAGCCTCCGGCCGTGGGGGAGCCTGCTTCCGCGGTCGCTGTCGGCCCCGCGCGGCCGATGCGTGTCACCATCCACTTCCGACGGGGCATGCCGCTTGCGGAGTTGAAGGGGGAGCTCGTTATCGCCCGGCTCGCCCGCCTCGGTGCCGTCGTTCGCAGTGATCCGCCAGCGGGGCGGCTGGCGACGATCGCCGACTCGGGGCGGCTCGATGTCTGGATCGACGCGGCGGCCGATCAGGCAGCGCTTCGCGATGCCGCCGACGTCGACGGGGCCGAAGGGATCGAGATCGGCGAGACGGTCGAGGTTGGCGTCGAGCCCGGTCTGAAGGAGCCCGCTTTGGCCGCCGGCGGGGAGGGACGCCCAGACGCGCAGGAGACCGTCCGGGTGGAGGTCGGCAGGCTCGACGTCCTCATGAACCTCGCCGGCGAACTCGTCGTCAATCGGTCGCGTTTCGTTCAGGTGGCCCGCCAGATCGCCCCGACATTCCGGGGGGCCGCCGCCTCGAACCGCTCCACCGCGATCGTCGAGGACATGCGCCACTCGCTCGAGGCTTGCCGTGACGAAATCGCCGCTGGCGCCTCCGCCAGCGGGCAACTCGCGACGCTCGAGAAACACTTGACGGCCCTCGAGGAGCAATCCCGGGAGTGGCAGGAGGGGCGGCGCCACTTCGACCACATGCTCGAGGCGATCGACCAGCTGACGCGCGTCTCCGACAATCTCCAGCGTGGTGTGCTCAAGACGCGGATGGTGGCCGTCGCGCCGCTGTTCAACCGCTTCAAGCGATCGGTCCGCGACATCGCCCGCGAGCTCGGCAAGCGGGTCGACTTGGAGATCCGGGGAGAGAAGACCGAGCTCGACAAGCGGATGATCGACGAGATCGGCGACCCGCTGGTCCACCTCGTTCGCAACGCCATCGACCATGGCATCGAGTCGGCCGACGAGCGCCGCCGCCGCGGCAAGCCGGAGACGGCGACGCTCCGCCTCGAGGCCTTCCACCGGGGCAACTCCGTCTGCATCGCCATCGCCGACGACGGCGGCGGCATCGACACCGACCGGATCCGCCACCGGGCGATCGAGCGGGGGCTGGTGACGGCCGAGGCCGCCGCCGGGATGTCGGCGGACGAACTCGTCGACTTCATCTGGCAGCCCGGCTTCAGTACGGCGAAGGCGGTGTCGGACATCTCCGGACGTGGCGTCGGGATGGACATCGTCCGTACGAAGATCAACCGGCTCAACGGCTCGATCGACATCGCCACCGTGAAAGGTGAGGGGACGACCTTCACGATCCGCCTCCCGCTCACCCTCGCCATCGTCCGCTGCATGCTCTTTGGCCTGCCCCACGGCGTGTTCGCCGTTCCGATGGAAAACATCCGTGGCATCGTGGCGATCGGCGACTCGCAAATCGTCGCCGTCAATGGACGGCAGGCCTGCGACATCCGCGGGGAGTTTCTCCCCCTCGTCGACATCCATGACATCTTCCGCTGGGCGGAGGGAGAGGCCCGCCTCCCGCTCTCCGGCGACGTCGCTGTCCTCCATGCCGCAGGCCGCTCGATCGCGCTCCGCGTTGGGGCTCCCCTCGGCAGCCAGGACATCGTCGTCAAATCGCTCGACGACAACTTCCGCCATGTCCGCGGGCTCGGCGGCGCGAGTATCCTCGGAGACGGGTCGGTCTGTCTCCTCCTCGACGTGGCGACGGCGATCGACCTCGCCGGCGGGCGGCGGACGCGTCCGATCACCCCGCAGCACTGAGCCCTCGGCCCGTTCCCGCAGCGATCCGCGATCGATGGAGATCCGATGAACGACGGGCAACGAGCCGGCCTGGTGAGACTTTTTCAGACAGGGGCCGACGCCGCCGCGGTGGCCCTCTCCCGGTGGCTCGGGCGCCCTGCGTCGATCGCCGTGCGCGACGTCGAGTTGCTGCCGCTCGAGGTCGCAGCCGACCTGCTCGGATCGGGGGAGGAACCGGTGTGCGGCGCGGGGATGCCGATCGGCGGTGCGCTCTCCGGGATCCTTCTCCTTGTCGCCGATGACGCGGCGGGCCTCGCCCTGGCCGATCTCCTCGTGGGGCGATCGATCGGAACGGGGCGGATCTGGGGCGAAGTGGAGGAGTCGGCGACGCTCGAGACGGCGAACATCGTCGGCTGCGCCTATCTCAACGCTATCGCCGCGGCCCTCTCGGTGGGGGAGTCGGAAGGCGCCGGCAGCATCATTCCGTCGCCCCCCACCTTCGTCCGCGAGTACGCTCCGGCGCTCATGGAGGGGCTGCTCATCGACCAGGCCGCCCTCTCCGACACCGTCTTCCTGACGCGCACCGAGTTTGCCATCGACGGGGCGCCGGTGCGCTGCGCCCTCGTGTTCGTCCCCGACGCGCCGAGCCGGGCACGGATCATCGACGGATCGGTCGGGCCGACCTCCACGGGGGAAGGCTGACGTGACAGCGACGGGCACGGCCGGAGAGGGGGCGGGGGCGTTCCACAGCGGGAGCGTACCGATGGGGGGCTTGGCCGTCGGTCGCGACGCCGGCGTCCTCCGCACGTTCCTCGGCTCCTGCATCGGCGTCGCCCTCCATGACCGGCGGCTGCGGCTGGCGGGGCTGGCCCATGTCGTCCTTCCCGATTCCCAGGGGCGCCCCGAGGACCTGGGGAAGTACGCCGATACCGCGATTCCTGAATTGCTGCGGCTCATGAAGGCGCGGGCCGGGGGAGAAGCGGTCCGTCCCGTCGCGAAGCTTGCCGGAGGCGCGAGGATGTTCGCCTTCCAGACCGGCGTTGTCATCGGCGAGCAGAATCTCGCCGCCGTCGAGCGGGCCCTCGAGGCGGCTGGTATTCCTCTGCTCGGACGCTGCTGTGGCGGGAACAAGGGGCGGAGGATGTCGCTCGACATCGTGTCGGGCGCGGTGACGGTCGAGGCGGTCGGCGATCCGCCCGAGAGCTTGTGACGAGAAAACCGGAGGAACCGATGTCGAACGCCATGCCCGGACGCCTGCTCGTCACCGACGATGCCCTCATCATGCGCATGCGGATCCGGGACATCGCCCGCGAGGCGGGCTGGGAGGTCGTCGGCGAGGCCGGCAACGGCCGCGAGTGCGTCGAGCGCTACGCGGCGCTCCGCCCCGACCTCGTGACACTCGACATCGTCATGCCGGAGATGGACGGCGTGGAGGCGCTGCGGGCGCTTCGGGCCTCCGATCCGTCGGCCCGGGTCGTCATGGTCAGTGCCCTCGACCAGAAGTCGAAGTTGTCGGAGTGCATCCGGCTCGGGGCCCTCGACTTCCTCGTCAAGCCGTTCGACAAGGAGCGGCTCGTCGCGCTCCTGGCGAAGTACGCCCCCCGCCCCGCGGCGGAGGGGTGATCCGAGCGGGCTCCGCGGCCATTTTCTCAAGGGGCGATCCTTGCCGCGCTCGGCCCGGCCTTGTGCCACGGCCTGCGAGCCGGAGAATTGTTGAATTGATATGTCGGTATGTTCCGATGTATTGTTTGTTGGGGGCTTGGTGTCCCCTGCAACGCATGCCGGAAGGAGACGTCATGGCCGAGAAGCAACGGGGAAGCGGGGCGACGGCGACGCTCACGAGCCTCGAATCGCTCGGGGAGGCGGCGGAGTGCCTGAAAACGCTCGCCCATCCCCACCGGCTGCGGATCGTGCAGATGCTCCTCAAGGGCCGCTATACCGTCGGCGAGCTCGCCGAGGCCTGCGGGATTCCCAGCCACATGGGCTCGGAGCATCTCCGGCTCATGCAGCGGTGCGGATTTCTCAACGTCGAGAAGGAAGGCCGCCGCGTCTACTACACCGTTGCCGAGCCCCACCTGGCCCGGATCATGGCGTGTATCGAAGACCGCTTCGGCGGCCCCACCAAGCCACGAGCCGCCCCTCGCCCCTGATCCCCCTAGGGTCCTCACCACATCCCCGTCATTTTAAAAGTGTCGTACGGTGTCGATATTACGAGGCGTCTTTCGTTCCCC
>JBIIQL010000292.1:0-5199 GCA_044342095.1 Pirellulales bacterium | reverse complement strand
CCGCGTTCGTCATGGACGGGACGTCCAAGACCGTGGCGTGGGTCGAGGATGCCGGGCGGCCGGTGCCTTATCGCCGTCGCACCGCGATTCTCACGTCGCGGGCGAGCGGGTCGGGATGGGCCGATCCGGATTCGGAGTTCTGGGTCGATGGCTTCACGACCGACGGCGTGACCGCCCTCGGCCCGTGCGCGATGAACTGCAACAGCAGCAACGAACTCTATTCGTTCCATCCTTCCGCCTGCGGGGCAGTGTACTGCGATGGCAGCGTCCGTTTTCTCTCCGACGACATGTCCATGCCGGTGCTGGCCGCCGCGATCAGTGCCGCCCAAGGGGAGACCCTAAGCACGGAGTGACACTCCGGCCTGATGGTCCCCCCGATGCAAACGGCCCGCGCGGGATCGCCCCGCGCGGGCCGTGCTGTTTGTCCGATGGCCGCCGACGAGAATCAGCGGACGTCGATGAGCTCGACGAGGAAGTGGAGCGTGGCGTCGGGGGGGATGACGCCGCCGGCACCGCGCTTGCCGTAGCCGAGGTTACTCGGGATGAGGAGCTCGATCATGCCCCCCTTGCCGACCAGTTGCATCCCCTCGGTCCAGCCGGGGATGACCTGGGTGAGGCCGAACTCGATCGGCTCTTCGCGCTTGTAGGAGCTGTCGAAGACTTTCCCGTCGTCGAGCCAGCCGTGGTAGTTGACCTTCACGGTGTTGCTCGCCTTGGGGTTGACCCCTTCCCCCTTGCGGAGGACGCGGTACTGGAGACCGGAGGCGGTCTTCATGAAGGTCTTGGGGGCATCGGCGTCGATGGTGCCGGCGCCCTTGGGGAGCGTCGGGTGGGGAACGTCGGTATCAGCGGCGGACACGGAAGTCTCCGGAAGGGTGATGGCGAAGGCCAGAAGGATCAAGGAGCAGGCGAAGAGACGCATGGAATGGGGTTCCTCTGGGTAAAATCGTCGCCACGAGCATAGCGGATTCGGGCGCCCGGGTGAGCGCGGCGGGGGGCTGGTGAACCAGGCACAGGCTCTCTGCCCGGGGCTGCCGCAATTCGGGCCCGGCTTGGCTTCGGGGTCGCCCGTGCCCCGTCGCCGGACGCTCGCTTCGGCCTTCGTGGCCTCCGCTCGCTCGGAGCCTGCTTCGCTCCGCCATCCATGGCTCCGCTCGCATCCTACGCCGGCTCTCGGGGCACGGGCGACCCCTCGCTGATGCGCGTTGCGGCGTGCTCTCTGAAGCCGGGCTTTACGCCAGGAGCGACTTGAGGACGTGCTGTTCTTCGACGCCCGTGAGCCGCTGGTCGAGCCCTTGGAACTTGAACGTGAAGCGTTCGTGGTCGATCCCCATCAGGTGGAGGATCGTCGCGTTGAACGAGTTCACGTCGACGGGGTTTTCCACGATGTTGTAGCTGAAGTCGTCGGTCTCCCCGAGGACCGTCCCCGCCTTCGAGCCGCCGCCGGCCATCCACATGCAGAAGTTCCGCGGATGGTGGTCGCGTCCGTAGGTGTCGGCGGTGAGCGTTCCCTGCGAGTAGACGGTGCGGCCGAACTCCCCTCCCCAGACGACGAGCGTGTCGTCGAGCATCCCGCGGGCCTTGAGATCTTTGACGAGCGCCGCGGTCGCCTGATCGGTGTCGAGGCACTGCGATTTGAGATCGTTGGGGAGATTGCCGTGGTGGTCCCAGCCGCGGTGGAGGATCTGGACGACGCGCACGCCGCGCTCGACGAGCCGGCGGGCGAGGATCAGGCTGTGGGTGAAGGAACCGGGCTTGTTGACGTCGTCGCCGTACATGGCGAGCGTCTGCGCCGTTTCGCCGCTGAGATCGACGAGGTCAGGCACGCTCGCCTGCATCCGGAAGGCCATCTCGTACTGCGCGATGCGGGTCTGTGTCTCCGGATCGTGGAAGCGATCGTGGCTGCGGGCGTTGAGCTTGCCGAGGGCGTCGAGCATCACGCGCCGGTCGGCCCGGCTCACGCCGTCGGGATTGGGGAGGTAGAGGACCGGATCGCCGGAGCCGCGCATCGCGACCCCGGTGAAGCGGGTGGGAAGGAAGCCGCTCGACCACATCCGCGTGAACAACGCCTGGGAGGGATTGATGTCGGGCTGTGGTGTGAAGACGACGAACGCCGGGAGATCGTCGTTCTCGCTCCCTAGGCCGTAGGCGAGCCAGCTCCCCAGACTCCCCTTGCCCGGCACTTCGCTGCCGGTCATCACGTAGGTGCAGGCGGGGTCGTGGTTGATCGCGTTGGTGAACACGCTCTTGACCAGCGCGATGTCGTCGACAATTCCGGCCGTGTGGGGGAGGAGATCGGTGTTGATCCAGCGCCCACAGGCCCCGCGCTGCTCGAACGTGAACTTCGACGGCGCTACCGGGAAGCGTTGCTGACCGCTGGTCATCGTCGAGAGCCGCTGGTCACCGCGGACGCTCGGCGGGAGATCCTTGTCGAAGTAGTCCTTGAGCTTCGGCTTGTAGTCCCAGAGGTCGATCTGCGACGGCCCGCCGTTGGGATGGATGTAGATCACGCTCCGCGCCTTGGGCGCGTGGTGGGGCAAACCCGGCAGGGACGGGTGGACACGGGACGAAGGGACGCGGATCGCGGCGGGATCGATCGACGCGGCGCCGGCCTTGGCAAGCAGCCCGCCACCCCGGCGGCTCTCGAGGAGGGCCAGCGCCGCGGCCCCGGCGCCGACGCCGGAGCGGCGGAGAAACGCACGGCGGCAGGCCTGGAGTTGCAGGTCGTGGTCGGAGTGGGCCATGGTCAGTTCCTCGAGAGGGTCTCGTCCAGGTTGAGGAGCATGTTCGAAAGAAGCGTCCAGGCGGCCAGTTCCTCCGCCGGGATGGTTTCCGGGGCCTTCGATTCGCCCACCGCCACGAGCCGCTTGGCGGCGTCGGGATCGGCCGCATAGCGGCCGCGGTGGGTGGCGAGTTCCTCGGCCACCACCGCCAGCTCCGCCGACTCCGCCCCGCGGGCGATGACGGTGCGGAACAGCCAATCGATCCGGGCCGCGTCGTCGGCGGGGCCGGAGGCGAGCGCCCGCGTGGCGAGGGCGCGGGCGGCCTCGACATGCTGGACGTCGTTCATGAGCTGGAGGGCCTGGAGCGGCGTGTTGCTCCGCTCGCGGCGCGCACAGAATTGCTCCCGGTTGGGGGCGTCGAAGTTGACCATGAACGGCGGCGGCGCCGTCCGCTTCACGAACGCATAGAGGCTCCGCCGCCAGAGGGCGGGGCCGGTGTCACGCTTGTAGATCTGGGTGTTCGAGCCGGCGAAGCCGACCGGCTCCCAAATGTTGTCAGGCTGGTAGGGGCGGACGCCCCGGCCACCGAACGTGGAAACGAGGAGCCCCGAAACGGCCAACGCGTTGTCGCGGATCTGCTCCGCGTCGAGGCGGATCCGCGGGCCGCGGGCGAGGAGCCGGTTCTCCGGATCGGCGGCCTGGTGCTCCGGCGCGATCGTGGCCTGGCGGCGGAACGCCTGGCTCGTGACGAGGAGCTTGACGAGGTGACGCGTGTTCCAGCCGCTCTCGCGGTATTCCGTGGCGAGCCAATCGAGGAGCTCCGGATGGCTCGGCGACTCTCCCTGCTGGCCGAAGTCTTCGCTCGTCTTCACGAGCCCCATCCCGAAGAATTGCTGCCACAGCCGGTTGGCGGCGACGCGCGCCACGAGCGGCTGCTCGGGGAGGAGGAGCCATTTCGCCAGATCGAGCCGATTGGGGGTCGCCCCTTCGGCGACGGCCAGCGGCGGCAGGAAAGCGGGGGTGGCCCTGGTCACCTTCTCCCCCGGCTTGTTGTAGGCCCCACGGAGCATGATGAAGCTGTCGCGCATCTGCGGCAGATCGTTGAAAACGAACGTGCGCACCAGCGCCTTCTCGAGATCGTCGCGCTTGCGGCGCGTCTCGACGAGCTCGCGGTCGGCGAGCACGACCGGCTCCGGCTTGTCGCGCCACACGTTCCTTAGCCAGTGGCGGCGGATCCGCGTGACGTCGTCGGCGTTGGTCGTCTTCTCGGGGCCCTCCCGAACGAGGCCGCGGAGCGCCTCGGGGACGTCGTCGAGCTTCTCCTGCCCGACGCGCGCCTTCCACCAGATGGCGAACGACCGAGCTGGATCGGTGGTCGGGTCGTCGGTGCTCGACAGCCCGACTTTGTCCCAGCGGACATGGCCGTCGAATTGGGTGAGGGCAAAGCCGCCGATCTTCGTGCCAGGGGGCACGCCGATCGTCTCCGGCTTGAAAGCCACGCGCACCCACTTCCCCGCTTCGGGAAGGGGGCCGAGCACCATCTGCGACGCCTGGCCGACCGCGCCCCACGGGATCACCCCCCCTTCGCCCCACACGGCCCGGTGTTCCCAGCCGTCGGTGTGGAGCTGGATCATGACCGCCTTCGGCGGCGCCGCCGGGTCGATCCAGACATGGGCGAACACTTCGCCGCCGGAGGGCCCGGCGTGGATCTCACCGGCGGGCATGAAGACATCCTGGCCGATACCAGAGGCGGTGCGGTCGAGGCAGCGGGCCCCGGAAAGCACCTGACCGGGCTCGGTTCCCGTGAACCAGGTCGGTCCACCGGGGCTGCTCTGCGCGGCGGCACCGGCGGGGAGATCGTCGTCGAGCCAGACCGCTTCGCTCGTCACCGGCGCCGGCTTCGGCTCGAGCGCGGCCGGATCGGCATAGACGACACCCGCCACCGCGTCCTCGATCCGCTTCTCGAGTTCCGGCAGCTTCGCTCCGAGCGCTGCCAGCTCCGCCTCCTGCTCGGGGGTGGGGAGCGTGATGACCGGCGCCGTCTGCTCGATGTTGCCGTCGAAGCCGGGGTCGGCCGCCGAGTTGAAGAAGGCGTAGAGCGAATAGAAATCCTTCGCCGAGATCGGGTCGAACTTGTGGTCGTGGCAGACGGCGCACTGCCCGGTGAGCCCCATCCAGGCGTTGAGCGTCGTGGCCGTACGGTCGACGGCGTAGCGAAAGACGAGCTCCTCGTTGATCGAGCCCCCCTCGCTCGTCGTCACGTTGCAGCGCGAGAAGCCGGTGGCCGTCTGCTGCTCACGGGTGGCGCCGGGGAGGAGATCGCCGGCGAGTTGCCAGACGGTGAATTGATCGAACGGAAGGTTGTCGTTGAAGGCCTTCACGACCCAGTCGCGGTAGGCCCACATGTGGCGCTCGTTGTCGAGGTGGAGGCCGTGGGTGTCGGCATAGCGGGCGACGTCGAGCCAGTGGCGGCCCC
>JBIIQL010000291.1:0-5203 GCA_044342095.1 Pirellulales bacterium | reverse complement strand
CGGATCATTGGCGGGGTAAGACCACAGATCGGCCTCCCCCGACACCGACTCCTCCGCGCTGAACCGCTTCTCGAGCGCCGCGTAGCTGTCCATGATCGCCACCTGTCCGTTGCTCTTCAGATCGAGAAACGAGTAGATGAGGTGGTTGATCTTGTCGGCGGGGACATCCGCCACCTGAAAGTTGCGACCGTAGATGCCCCACTCAGGGAAGTAGGCCGTCAGCACCTTGTCGGTCTTCGTGATGTCGCCGCCCACGACGCTCGGCGCCGTGTCATCGTTGACGATCGAACCGACGGCACTCGCCTGGACGAGGGTCGCCCCCTGCGGGGCGGAGAGCGTCAGGGAGAATGTCTCGTCGGTCTCGACCGTCGCGTCGCCGAGCACTGTCACGCTCACCGACTGCGTCGTGACGCCGGCCGGGAAGGTGACCGTGCCGCTCGAGGCGGTGTAATCACTGCCGGTCTTCGCCGTGCCGTCGGTGGTCGTGTAGGCGACCGTCACCGGCGTCGCCGACGCCGCCGAGAGCGACAGCGTAAACACCGACTTCACCGTCGTTCCCACCACTCCCTCCTTGACCGAAGCCCCCGTGACGCTCACCGTCGGGAGCGGTGGCACGACCACGCCACCGCCACCGCCACCGCCACCGCCACTTCCGCCGCTGCCGCCACCGAGCGGCAGGCCGTTGAGCGCCCAGTCGGTCGGCGTGGCGATCGTACCGGAGCCGGCGCCGACGAAGCCGATCGTCACGCTCCCACCGACCGGCACGGTGCCGTTCCAGCCGGCATCACCGACGGTGAACCGGGTTCCGCCGGCGACGGCCGACGTGCCGAGGAGCGTCGCATTCCAGGCCGACGCAATCGTCCACGGCGCGGTGAAGCCGAGCTTCCAGCCGGGGATCGGCGTCGTGCCGCCATTGGTGAGCTTGATCTCCCCGCCGAAGCCGTTGCTCCACTGCCCCGTGACAGTGAACGCGACGGTCACTCCCTGCCCCACCGGGGCGATGTCATCGTCGAGGATCGTCCCCACGGCGTTCGCCTGGGCGAGCGTCGCCCCCTGAGGCGAGGAGAGCACGAGCGAGAAGGTCTCGCTCGACTCGGTCGAGGCATCGCCGATCACCGCCACGCTCACTTCCGCCTTCGTCGCCCCGGGAGCGAACGTCACGGTGCCGGAGGTGGCGGTGAAATCTCTCCCCGCCAAGGCCGTGCCGTCGGCCGTGGAATAGGCCACCGTCACCGGAACCGCCGAGGGAGCGGAGAGCGATAGCGCGAAGACGGCCTTCGCCCCCTCCCCAACGGCCCCTTCCTTGACCGACGCTGCGGCAAGCGAGATCTGCGGCAGTGGCGCCGTCTGCGATGAGCCGCCGTTGCCGATCGGCTCACCGTTGAGGAGCCAGCGCGACGGAGTGGCCGCGGCACCGCCGGCGCCGATGAATCCGAAGGCGACGCTCTTGCCCGCGTCGAGCGTGCCGTTCCAACCGCTGTTGGCGATCGTGTACGTCGAGCCGACGTGCGACACGATCCGCGCGTCCCAGATCGAATTGATCTGGGCGGCGTAGTCGAAGCTCACCTTCCAGTCGGTGACGGGCGTGGTGCCCTGGTTGTCGAGCGTGATCCCGGCCTGGAAGCCGGTGCCCCAGTCCTGCACGACCTTGTAATCGGGCACGGTGGCCGACATCATCGCTCGCCCTTCGAGCGACTCGCTCCCGAGCCGCGTCATGCCACGCCGCGCCGTCCGGGCCAGGCTACGGGCATGCCCGCGGCGCAATTGACGCGAGGGAAGCTCGCGGAACATCGAGTAGAACTGCCAGAGGGGATTCATGATGAGCCTCGAGGGTGAGCGGCCGGAGGGGGGCGGCGGCGACGCCGTATCGGTCCGGCACGCGCCGGACTCCATGCCTCCCCTACGCCGCCCCGACAGCGGCAGGTCGGTGGCCACGCCCCACTTCACCCGGATTTCATGGCATGTTCATGGGCCGTTCATGATCCTGTCATGCGGCCGTCATGAAGCCCCGGGCGCCGCCGGCAGAAGGAGGACGAACGTCGCGCCGCCTCCAGGGGTGGCCTCGTGGACGAGATCGCCCCCATGGCTGCGGGCGATGCGGCGCGACAGGGCCAGACCGATCCCGTGGCCCCCGGAGGCCTTGCCGCTGTGGAAGCGATCGAAGAGCTTCGGAAGCGCGACCCTGGAAACACCGGGCCCGTGGTCGATCACATCCATCCGGCAGTGCTCGCCCCCGGACGCGAGCGTCACCTCGATCCGCTCGCCCGGCGCCCCGTGCTCGACGGCATTGGTGAGGAGGTTGACGATCACCTCCTCGAGGAGATCGGCATCCCCGCGGATCACCGCGCCGTTTGCCGGTGGCTCGATCGCGATGCGCCGCTCCTCCGCCCGCCGTTCGACGCGTTCGATCGCGGCCGCCACGATCGGCTCGAGGTCGATAGGCCTCAACCGCGCCGGATCGAGCGCTGCGGTCCGCGCGTAGCAGAGGAGGCCCTCGCACACCCCCTCGATCCGCCGCGCGAGGCCGTCGATCCGCTCGAGGGCTTCGGCGAGGTCGCTCGCGGTATGGGCGTTACGTCCCTCGGTGTCACACTCGAGGAGAATGGCATGAACGGGATTGACGAGCTGATGAGCGACGTCGGCGTTGAAAAGCGACTGGGACTGGCGGATGTCGTCGAGCTTGTCGAGCATGGCATTGATCGTCCCCGCGACCTCCGCCACCTCGGCGTCGGCATGGGCGACATCGATCCGCTGCCCGAAGCTTCCCGAGCGGATGCGGCGCGCCGTGGCCGCGATCACGGCCAGCGGCGAGAGGACGCGCGCGAGCGTCAGCCAGGCGACCCCGAGGACGAAGGGCACCCAGGTCACGAACGTCGCCACTTGATAGAGGGCCTGGTTCCGGGCCGCCGCCCTCAATTCGGCCGTCGACGTGCCGGCGACGAGGACCGTGCCATCGGCGCCGGCGAGTGCCGCCAGCCGCCACTGGCCGTCGGCGGTCGTCCAAGCGGTGCCGGTGCGCGAGGACCACGCCCGATCCCAGACCAGGCCGGTGGGAAGATCGACGGCGTGCACGATCGTGCCATCCGACTTCCAGCCCCCGGCAAACCACCGGAAGCGGGCGAGATCGATCGGGCGAGCACCGAGGTTGAAGATCGCGAAGATGCCGCGCTGCCCACCAGCCTCCACCGGCTGAATCGTGGGAAGAAGAAAGCCGTCGTCGCGCTGCCGTGTTCCGGCCGGAAGGAGTGGGGCGAGCCGGTCGTGCACCTCGAAGGCGAACAGGTGGGCGCGAAGTTCGAGATCGACGTCGCGAGCCATGGCCGTCACGGTCGTCGAATAGTGGATGAGGCGGAGGACCACCGCCCCGACGACGAACAGCGCACCGAAGGTGAACATGAAGCGGCGCCGCAGGGACGGCCTTTCGATCTGCCGCATGGCGGGATCTTCCGCACGCTCGATCATCCCCCGGCCCCGTCGATGATGAAGCCCTGGCCGCGCCTGGTCGTGATCAGATCGCGTCCCAGCTTCCTCCGTAGCCGGAGGACGAGGACATCGACGACGTTGCTCACCATCTCCTCCGGGACAGCCTCACCAGGATGGATCGCCTCCTCGAGCATCGCCCGGCTGACGATCCGGCCACGGTGGTGCACGAGGCAGGCAAGGAGCGAGAACTCCTGGGCCGTCAGCGCCACAGGATCGCCACAGTGCGTCGCCGTCCGGGACGAGAAATGGAGCGTCACGTCGCCGATCGTGGCCGCCGAGGTCACGTCCCCCTCGCTTCGCCGCAGCACAGCCCGGATCCGGGCCTCGAGTTCGCGGATCGTGAACGGCTTGACGAGATAGTCGTCGGCCCCGAGATCGAGCACGCCGACACGGTCGTCCTCGTGGCGTTTCGACGACACGACGATCACCGGCATGGCACTCGTCCGGCGCAGCGTCGCAAGCACCGTCTCCCCCTCCATCCCCGGCAGCCGGAGATCGAGCACGACGAGATCAACGCCGCCGGCGAGGGCCTTTGCCAGCCCCGTCGGACCGTCGGCCGCTTCGAGCACCTCGACGCCGGCCGCCCGTAAACCCTGGGCGACCGCACGGCGGGCGGTGTCTTCGTCGTCGATGACGAGCACGCGCACGGATTCATCTCCGCAAAGGAACAGGCCTCCGGTCCCACAGCGTTTCTACCACGCCCCGCGGGCGTGGGGCATGCCGCTCTCCGCCGCGGGCCGCACGGCTCGCCCACGAGGCTCACCGGGGGGCCTACGCCTTCGGCGGGAACGGTTTTTCGGTAGGCTATCCCGGATGGCCGAACAGCTCTTCCGAATCACGAACACCGTCGCCCTGCTGGGCTGGATCGTGCTGTTGTCGTTTCCCGGCAACCGACGCGTCTCGGGGCTTCTCTGCGCCGTGATCATCCCCGGCGTCCTGGCGGCAGCCTACGCAGCCGTGATCGTCTGGAAGCTCGCTGTAGGCGGGCCTTCGCCCGACGAGCTCGGCTCGATCGCCGGACTACGAAACGCCTTCGCCGACGACTGGGTGTTTGCCGCGGCGTGGACGCACTATCTCGTCTTCGACATGGTGGTGGGGGCGTGGATCGCTCGCGACGCGGTCCGCCTGCGGATCCCCTGGCCGGTGCGGAGCGTCTGTCTCCTCCTTACCTTCCTCCTCGGGCCGATCGGCTTCCTCCTCCACCTCATCGCCCGGGGGATCAAGGCGCGGCAGGTGGCGGTCGATGACTGACGGTGTTCCCGTCGAGCACCCCGACTACCTCTCGAAGCAATTGATCACCTGCCTCGGGAACAAGCGGGCGCTCCTCGGGCCGATCGGGGCCGCGGTCGAGCAGGTCAAACGGCGCCTCGGACGGGATCGGCTCGCCTGCTTCGACCTCTTCAGCGGTTCGGGGGTCGTTTCCCGATTCCTCAAGCGCCATGCGTCGCACCTGATCGCCAACGATCTCGAAGCTTACGCCTCCGTCGCCAGCCGCTGCTTCCTCACCAACCGCGGCGCCGTCGACCTCGCCTCCCTCGCGGACGTCGTCGCCGATCTCAACGACCGTGCCGCCCGGCCCGATGCCCCCGCCGGATTCATCGCGCCGATGTATGCCCCGCGGGATGAAGCAAACATCACGGCCGACGACCGGGTCTTCTACACACGCGACAACGCCCGCCGGCTCGATGCCTATCGGCAGCTCATCAACACGGCGCCGGAG
>JBIIQL010000290.1:0-5222 GCA_044342095.1 Pirellulales bacterium | reverse complement strand
TCGGAGCCGCCGCACCGACGCGCATCGCCGCCGCCATGAAGCCCCCCCCGATCACCCCGAACAGCACCGCAAGCAAAGTCATTGCGCGTTTCATCGCTTCGATCTCCCCGATCGTCCCCTGCATCCGGACTCACCTCGGTTGCCTGCCACCGAACCGGCAGGATACCGTACGGCAGGGGAAAGGGGGCATAACCGAAGCCCGACGATGGCCCATCGCTCCCACAAGATCCCATCGGATCCCATCGCCCTCATACCGTTCCCCGAGGAGTTTCCCGATGCCCAAAGCTTCCCCCTCCGCCCACTCCAGGGCGACCTCCGCCGCCACCGGCGGCCTCACCCGCCGCGAACTCCTCGCCGGTGCCGCAGGGATGGCCGCATTCGCCTTCCCCTCGATCGTCCCGGCTCGCGCCCTCGGTCTCGAGCCGGGGGTGGCGGCCGCGAGCGAGCGGATCGGTCTCGGCGTGGTCGGCATCGGCCCGCGCTGCCGGTACGTCCTCGGCGCCATGCTCCCGTTTGCCGACGTCCAGTGCCTCTCCATCGCCGACGTCCAGGCCTCGCGCCGCGACGAGGGGAAGGCGATGGTCGACGCCCACTACGGCCATACCGACTGCACGACGACCCGCGACATGCTCGAGCTGCTCGATCGCAAAGACATCGATGCCGTTCTCATCGCCACCGGCGACCGCTGGCATGGTGCCGCCTCGATGATGGCCGCCGAAGCGGGCAAGGACGTCTACAGCGAGAAGCCGTGCGGGATCACGATCGACGTCTGCCAGCGACTCGCCGCCACGTTTGCCAAGACCGGCCGGGTGTTCCAGGCGGGCACGCAGCGGCGGAGTGTGCCGAACTTCATCAATGCGGTGAACCTCGCCCACTCAGGCAAGCTCGGCAAGCTCCAGACGCTCTACGCCTCGGCCTACGAGCCGGTCCTCAAGAACGACTGGCTTCCGGCGGAGCCGACGCCGGACGTGGAGATCTGCGACTGGAATCGGTGGCTCGGGCCCGCGGCCTGGCGCCCCTACAACCGCGAGTATGTCGGCGGCGGCTGGCGCGGCTACCACGACTTCGACTCTGGCGCCCGCCTCCTCGACTGGGGCGCCCACACCGTCGATCTGTGCCAGTGGGCCAACCGAGCCGACGACACCGGCCCGGTGGAGTTCGATCCGCACCCCACGGCGATGCACTGCGTCTATCCCAATGGTGTCAAGCTCGTCATCGACTTCCTCCCCACGCCGTTTGGCGACCGATCCCCGAACTGGAATACGAAGCTCGGCACCTGCCCGGTGAAGTTCGTCGGCGATGCCGGCTGGGTGGAGACTGGCGACGCCGGTGGCACCGACGTCTCGCCCCGCCTCGAAGCGGAGGTCGGCGAGGCCACGAAGAAGCTCGCCGGCACCGACGCCGCTCTCCATGCTCGTAACTTCTTCGACTGCGTGAAGACACGAAAGCCGACGGCCGCCAATCCCGAGGTGATGCGCCGCTCGCACGTCGCCTGCCACGCGGCGGCGATCGCCTGGATCCTCAAGCGGAAGCTCCGCTTCGATCCAAAGACGGAAATGTTCCTCACGACCGACGGGAAGCCCGACCATGAGGCCAACGGCCTCAAGAGCCGCCCCGAGCGGAATTGGCTCGCTGGGTGATGCTTTCTTTGAGCCTGTCCTGAAACACGCTCCAGCCCGGCGGTGTCTCAGGAGTGGAGCCCCGACCGACGCCCCTCGATCCCCAAAGCTGCCATGGGCATCACCCCGGAAATGCTGTCGGGGCTGCTCACCCGCCACTTCGGGCCCTTGGTCGCCTGGACCGGACTCCGGGACGGCTCCGCCGAGGACGTCGTTCAGGAAGCGTTCGTGAGACTTTCCGCTGAAGTTACGCCTCCAGCCAGCCCGGTCGCTTGGCTCTACGCAACCACACGCCGTCTCGCTTCGAATGAGCGCCGCGCGACCGGCCGTCGGGTGCGACGCGAGCGGCGGGCAGCAGGCGGCGAGAGCCGGGACGGCACGGCGTGGGCCACGGCGGAGGCAGGGGAACTGGCCGGGTTCTTGCTCACGCTCCCGGACGACCTCCGGGAAGTGGTCGTGGCACGGACCTGGGGCGGGCTCGGATTCGACGACATCGCCGCGCTCCTGGGGCGTTCGAAGGCAACGGTGTGGCGCGACTACGGCCGCGCCCTCGACCTGCTTCGCGATCGGTATGGCACAGCCACAGGAGGCACGACTGACGATGAACAGCCACGACGAATCATCCACTGACGTTCCGGCAGACAATGCCGAGACCGAAGCGTTCCTTCGCAGGATCTCGCTTTTTGCCATGCCTATGGATCGCGACCGCCTCGTTTGGGACTGCGGTTACGAAGCTGGCAGGGCGGCGTCCGGCAGTGCCACTCCGGCGGCCGGAGGGGGCATCCGGGCCTGGCTGCCCTCCCTCGCTGCGACTGCTGCAGCGTTCGTTGTCGGCTTTTTTTCATCCAGTGCGTTCTCTGTCTCGCCGGTCGCTCGCGACGCCAGAACAGAAATGGCCACGTCGGCGCCAAGCCCCACCGTGACGGCGCCCGCAGAGTACCTTCACCCCGCGGTGCCCGCTCCGCGGCTCAAGAGGCCCCGTGAAGAGCTCTCTACCGCGGTGCCGCTCAATCGACTCGATTCCTTTCTGGCAGCACCACAGACGACCCTGGATCCCGGGAGTATGGCGCCTCCGCTCGGTGATCCACCGCTCCGCGTCCGCAACATACGGGAATGCTTGAACCAGATCAGCCTCTAGAATCGCACGGAGATAGCTTCAATGACGCCGTCACCACAATCTCAGTCAATGTCGATATCCAACCGGACTTTCGGCGTTCCGAAACGGAGGCCCAAAGTCCTTGCATTGATGGCGCAGATGGCCTTCGGAACGTTGTTTCTGGGGGTCTTTTCCGCAGCACAAGCCGACGATCAGCCGGTCGTCACCCTCACGATTCATCCTGCCCGCATCGAGGATTCCGCTTCGCACCAGAGGCTTCTCCCTGCTGATCCAGACCTGAAGAGAGGCAATGCCGCCGTCGTCCTCCTGCGGATGCCGTGGGAGCAGCAACGGTGGATGCAGGAGTGGTTTCCGAAGATCAGGGACGTTTCGCAACTCCCTCCGGGGAATGCACAAGTCGCCGAGTTCCCCTTCGATCGCTTCGCAGGCGAGATGCGCCGCGCGGCGTACCTGCGTGATGCCGACTGGAACTATCCTGTCGACGACGAACCACTCGATGAGATCCTGCTCCCTGATGTCCAGGGGATGCGCAGCTTCGTCGGCTTCGGAATGAGCATCTGGGTGAACCAACGGATCGCCGCGGCAGATTTCCACGGCGCCCGCGAAGGGGTGCTCGTCCAACTCGCCTGTGCTCGGCACGTCGGCCGGGCTCAGTTCGTCGTCAATCAGTTGGTCGCTGCCGCGATCGCCGATCAGGGTCTCAACAGCCTCGAAAGGGTCATCGGGACCAACGGATCCCCGAATCTCCACCACGCGATTCAGTTGCTCCCAGCCGGGCTCGGCCGCGGCATCGAGGCCGTTCAATGGAACTCCGTGATCGAGGAGCGATCCCTCCCGAATGCCCACGGTGGCATTCCGAAGGCTGGCGATGACGCTTCGTGGACTCGAGCCCTGGACCACTGGCTCGAGCGTTGGCTGAGCTATGACGAGGCACCAAGCCCGACCAAAAGCGCGGCCATCCGTTCCAGGATCGTCGCCGCCGCCCGGGAAGCATTCGCCAAGGAGGCTCCACCCGATCTCGATCTCGCGTCGGCATCCGACGACGAGACCGCGATGCGATTTCTCCTCATCACCTTTCGCCACATCAACGAGGCCGCCGAATCGGCATGGCGGCTCGATGAACCAGCGGCGCTCGCGGAACTGGTTCACCTCGACGCCCGAGTCAACGAGCTCCAGCCAGTGCTCGGGGAGGGGCTCCTGTCGTATCTCGCCCATCCGCTGCGATGGTATCTCCCCATCCACTCCTTCGGTCGCCGCGCCCGGATGCTCGAAGTGGTCGAGGCCCTCCGCGATGCGGCGGCACGCAACGGCGGCCGGTTTCCGGCGACGCTCGCTGAAGCGCCGGCGCGTGTTCCACTCGATCCCTTCACGGGCAAGCCATTCGTCTACGAGCCGGCCGCCGACGGCCACTCGGCCCGACTCGCCACGCCGCCGATCCCGGGTGTCGATGACCCGCGCTACGGCCGAATCTACGAGCTCACGATCGCCACCGAGTAACGCAGAGCTCGGCTGTGCCGCGGAGGGCCCTCGGGCGTACCAGGCCAGCGAAACGTCACTGGTTTCTCCGCTTCTCGAGCGCGGCCTTCAGCTCTGCGATCTCCACCTGATGGAGATTTTCCACGCGCATCGCCGCTTGGCGTCGATCCTCAATTGTGGCACGCAAGCCCGGCAGCTTCGTGGCCACAAACACGGCATCCCGCGAGCAGCGATGGTGGATGCGGACTCCGCCTGCCTCAGCAGACCACTGCACGTCATGGACGCCGTCGGCATCGACGCGAAACACGTCCGTTGGCTGCCGGAGCCAATGGGGCAACCGATACGCGTGCGAGAAATCACGGGGCTCGCCGAAGTGAAACGTGTTGTCTTCGGGATCTGGCACATACGCCAGGTCGTTGGCAAACAGCACGGCACATTCTTCACTGACAATCGACGCACAGTCCCAGTCCGGCTTCCCCTCGGCGTCCACAACCCTTTCAAAACCAAAGGCATCGCCGGACAGATAGAGCGGCGAGAGCATATGGATTTCACGGCCGATTCGCGAGATTGGCTCCCACGTATCCGGAAAGGCGAGGAGTGATTTCAGGCTCAGATTGAACCAATACAACGACGTGATCCGGGTCGACAAGGCATGCATCGCTTGGGCACGCAGCTCATCCGGCGTTGGTGATCGGCGCTTGCGGGTGTTCCAGCCGAAGCCACCCCCCCAGCCGTCGTGTGGCCCCTGAGACCAATGGGCCACGGGCATCGGCCGACTGAGCTCTCGGAGGGAACGACACATGTCGCCGATCGTTTCCAGCGGTGCACCCCAACTGATCTGTTTTCCACCCCAGCGATCATACGCCCGCCAAGAATCGGCCGCCGGTGCGACGACTCGGTAGGCATCGTAGTGGGGATAGTCGGAGAGTCCCGCATAGTCTCGCCACACGCGCTCTTCGGAGTTGGTCACGCTCGTTGCCAGTCGGCTTGTGCGATACGGCAGCAATTTC
>JBIIQL010000289.1:0-5229 GCA_044342095.1 Pirellulales bacterium | reverse complement strand
CCGGCCCCCAGGAAGAAGTGTGAGTGTAGGCCATCGCAGGCTCGTTCCCAACAGCCCCCTCGCTTCCTGCGGGGATGACGCTGGCCGCGGCCGCCCTTCGATCAATCACCGAGTCGGCGCACCACCCGCACCCGGGGATTGACCGGAGGGCTCGGCTCATCGTCGGCGCATGCCGCGCTCACGGGACTCGGGGAGGGATCGGGGGCAAGTTCCCGCCACACTCGCTCGATCGTGCCCGCATCGACGCGCTCGAGGCCATCGGCGGAAGCGGCCACCACCGCCAGCCGCGCCAGCCGACAGACCGAGCCGGGGACACCGCCGGTGAACCGAGTGAGTGTCGCGACCGCCTCGGGAGAGAACAGCTCACGATCAGCGCCGACCCGATCGAGGGCCGCCGCGATGAAGCCCGCCACGTCCTCCTCATCCCACGGCGGCAGCTCGATCCGCACCGCCGTCCGCTGCCGGAGCGGAGCCGGGAGCCGGTTCATGCCGCCAGGACTCGTCGTCAACACCACGAGCGTCCGGTGGAAGAGCGGCTCCGAGGCGACGACGAGGCGGGTGATCCCGTCGAGGGCCGCGGCGGAAGCATGATCGGCGTCGTCGACGACGATCACCGTCGTCCGCTCCATGAGCGTGTTCTCGCGCAGCCGGTCCTCGAGTTTCTGCCACGGACGGATGGCCTCGTCGCGCGCCGGCGGATCGAGCGGCAGGCGGGCGAGAAGAAGCTCGAGCCAGTCGTCGCCGCCGAGCCCGCGGAGGGAGAGGAGGACGACTTCGCACCCCATCCCCCCCAGCCGCCTGGGGATCATCGCGCCGAGGTGGCTCTTGCCGCAGCCCTCGTCGGCGACGATCAGCGCACAGCGCTGCTGTTGCTCGACGAGCCATTCCAATCGGGCCAGCGCCTCGTCCTGCGGCCCACCGACGTGGAAGGTGGCCGGATCGGAACCACCGGCGAACGGGGGCGCGGTGAACTGCCAGCGATCGCGTACCATGCGGCGAAGTGTAGCCCTTGGCGAAGGCAGTCACCGAGGCCATTTTCACGCGGCTCTGCGGGACCGACCGCCGCCGCCAGCACTTCCCCCGGCCAGCCAGCACCTGCCCCGCGACGCCCCAGGATCCCCTTCACCATGAGCGAACGATTCTTCCTCACGACGCCCCCGCAGGGCACCAGCGCCCTCCTCGAAGGGGACGAGGCCCGCCATCTGGCCCGCGTCCTCCGCGCACAAGTCGGCGACGCCGTGACGCTCTTCGACGGCCGCGGCCATGCCTGGGAAGCGCGGGTCGCGGGAATTGGCAGAGACCGGGTGACGCTCGACCTTGGCGACGCACTTCCCGCCCTGCCACCACCGGCGGTGGAGGTAACGCTCGCCGTCGCGCTTCCCAAAGGGGACCGTCAGAAGTGGATGGTGGAGAAGCTCACCGAGCTCGGCGTCTCGAAACTCGTGCCACTTCTGACGACGCGCGGCGTCGCCGAGGCGACGGAGTCGGCACGAAGCCGGCTCGAACGGGGCGTGATCGAGGCCTGCAAGCAGTGCGGCCGCGACACGCTCATGGAGATCGGCGCCGCGTCCTCGATCGCCGAACTCCTCGCCGCGGCTCCCGCCGGCACGCGCACGCTCCTCGCCGATCCCCATGGCCGCCCGCCCGAGGCGGTCCTCGCAGCCGGGCCGACCGCGACGGTCCTCGTCCTCGTCGGGCCCGAAGGGGGCTTCACGCCCGAGGAGGTGATGGCCGCCGAAGCGGCGGGGTGCGATCGCGTCACGTTTGGTCGCCACATCCTCCGCGTCGAGACCGCCGCCGTCGCGGCGGCTGCCCGCCTCGCCTGAAGCGGCCGATGCCGGCCGCACAGCTCCCGGCCGCGGCTCACGTCAGGCCGAGGAACGTCTTCACCGGCGCCACACGCCGGAGGACGAAGCGCTCGAGGAGGAGAACGGCCAAGAGCGAGAGGCCAAAGAGGGGGAGCAGCACCCCCAGGGCGAGAACCGTCGCGATCAGCGCCACGCTCCGCTGCGGCGGAATCCCCGGCGGGGGTGCGCCAAGCCTGCCCGGATCGCGGCGGCGCAGCCACAGCCACACCGCACTGCCACAGACGAGGACGAGCCCGGCGGCGGTGACGAGGAGGAGGAGCTGATTCGGCCAGCCGAACAAGCGCCCTTCGTGGAAGGCGATCCCTACGGCGATCACCTTGTCGATCGGATGCTTCGTCGCGAAGTCGTCGCGGCGGACGATCTCGCCACTATCCCCGTCGACGACGAGATCGACCCGGCGCGGCCGGTTGGCGGTCGTGGACTTTGCCGTCCACTGTCCCTTTCCCCCCGGCGCCGGCGCGAGCACGACCGGCGCGTCGAGCTTGAGCGGCGTCACGGCGGCCGCCACGACGTCGATCGCCGCGAGATCGGCTGCCGTCAGCTCGACGGCGCCTCGTCTTCCCCCGCCGCCATGTCCGCCATGATTCGCATGCTCCCCCCCGCGGGCTGCGCCGGCCGCTTCTACCGATTCGCTCCGCCCGCCGTCGTTCGACCACTCCTGGCGGGCGACGGCCGTGCCGGTGACGCGCCGCGCCGACTTGAAAGCATCCCCCCAAAACTTCGCCCACGGGAGGCCACTGACGAGGAGCGCGAGCGTGACGAGCGAGATCCACACCCCCGTCACGGCATGCATGTCGCGCCAGAACAGCCGCCGGCCGCCGTGGAGCCGCGGCCAGGCAACCCCCGCAAGCCCGCGCCCCTGCCGCGGCCACCAGAGGACGAGCCCGGTGAGCACCATCATGATCGTCCAGCAGGCGGCAAGCTCGACGAGATTCGAGCCGCGGTTCCCCATGAGCAGTTCCCCGTGGAGGCGGAAGATCTTTCTCATGAAGCGATCGCTTTCACGCACGCTGCCGAGGATCGCAAGCGACTTCGGGTCGACGTAGGCCCGTCGGGAGCCGGCCTCGGTGCGAACGACGACCCGGGCGGCCCGTCCCGGCCCGGCAGGGAGTTCGTAGCCCTCGAAGGTGCTGCCGGGAAACGCAGCGAGCGTTGCTGACACGTGAGCCGAAGGCAAGGCCGCATCGGCCGACGGCTCGAGAGTGTCGTAGGGACGCTCCGACCAGCCCTCGATCTCCGCCTTGAAAAGGTAGATCGCGCCGCTCATCGCCAGGACGACGACGAACGGAATGCAGAAGATGCCGGCATAGAAATGCCAGCGCCACACCGCCCGGTAGTCGGGCCAGCGCGCAGAGTCGTGGGACGGGGACGGCGACTCGGACGGGGACATGGATCGCTCCGGCGGAAGAGGGAAGGCCCTCGCGACAGCGGACCCGGGAGTTGCCCCCCGGGCCCGCCGCGTGGGTCACGGATCAGGATCGACCGTCAGCGTCGATTACTCCTCGGCCGACACCGCCTCACCGCCGTTGATGCTGTGGAGCGCCCGACAGACCGTGGCGTCGAGGCTGTCGGAGAGCATCCGCACCGAGCCGTCCCCGAAGGCGACCTGGGCCCCGGAGGGGTGGTAGCTTTTCGGACCAAAAAAACCGGTGGCGTGGATCACGAGATCGGGCACGCGGCTGTTGGGAGGGCTGTAGCCGTTGGTGAGGGTGTTGCACGCCCCGGTCAGGGCCCACGAGGTGCCACGGCCGCGCATCGTGTTGGTGTTCGCGCCGCGCCACGACGTGAACGACTTCCAGATCGTCTCCAGGGGCGGATTCTGGATCATCCCGCCAACGACCCCGGACGACCACGCCCCGCCCCCCGGATAGCCGGGCGTCGCCTGCTTCGTGCTCGTCACGCCGCCGGAGCCGTTGAGCGTCTTCTGGTAGGGGAACTTCGGCGCGGATCCGGCGGTGAGCACGACGTCGTCGCCGTCGCTGCGGACCGTCTCGCTCATGAACACCGACTTCGAGAGCCCGTCGCTGACCGCGGCCAGGCGGACCTTCGAGCCTTCGGAGACGATCCCGTCGGTCGGCCAACGCTGGTCGTAGTTCGTGCCGGTGCCCGAGCCGGTGCTCACCATGTAGCTCAGTCCGGCGTAGGTGTAGGGGCCGCCGGCAACGACCGACACGGTGTGGATCGCCGGTGACGGATCGCTCGGGCAGAGCATCACCGGGATCGGCGTGGCAAACAGCGTGGTGAAGACGGGGTTTGGCACCTGGGCGTTGAAGGCCCCGGTCGTCGCCGGCTGCTTGAAGTCGAGCTGCGAAGCGATGTTGGCCTCCTCCATGAAGGGAAGGAGCCTGGCCTGAATCGAGAACCCGCCGGGAATGTCGGTCGGCGGGAGAGCCCTGCGGGCGCTCTCATAGTTGACCATCGCCAAGATCTGCTGGCGGAGGTTACTTGCGCAGTTGGATCGCCGGGCCGCCTCGCGCGCCGCTTGAACGGCCGGGAGAAGGAGACCGACGAGCGTGCCGATGATGGCGATGACAACGAGCAGTTCGACGAGCGTGAACGCCCGCGCACGGCGCGCATCGAATGCGGAAACAGACATCGAGGGTCCTTTGACAGATGGATGATGAAGCGGTGACGCGCGGTGACCGGCGCGATCATGCGGCAGCGCATGAAACGCAGACGGCTCCGACGAACGGGACGGCAGACAACGGCGCTCGACTCGGAGACGGCAGGGAGGGAACAAATCCCATCACTGCCCAAGCGATCTCAACGCTTCTGTGTCGAGATCAGCGCCGCAGAATCCTCGTTCAGGCCACCCGGGGAGGCGGGGGCACGGGCACCAGCAGGGGATCTTCCCCTGTCACATCCAACAGCTCGACCCACGCCCGCGGCGGGAGCAGGCCGGTGATCTCAAAGCGCGGTGTCGGAGGGGCGCCTCCCACGGCGAGCCACGAGGTGACGAGCCCCTTGCAGGCGAGCATCGCCCGGAGGGTCACCTGTCGCACGCGTCCCTGCTCCACGATCGGCGCCGGGTCGGTTTCGATCGAGTCCGCGGCCACCGCGTCGTTGCAGCAGCTCTCGCCGGCCGCGGCCGACGGGGCTTGCGGCTCGTGCTCAAGCTCGCAGCAACTTTTCGCCTTCTCCGGGCGGTCGCTTGCGCAACAAGCGCCCTGCGGCTTCCGCTCCGCAAGCTCACCGGCCCCGAGCATGCGGGCCTCGAGCGAAGCGATGAGCGAGACGTCGAGACGGTGCCGGCGGGCAAAGGCGAGGCGTTCGGCGAGCGTCGTGCAGCAGCAGTCGCGGAAACACTGATCGGCACTGGCACAGCCGCAGGGGCTGTTCATGCAGGGAAACACCACCGAGC
>JBIIQL010000288.1:0-5251 GCA_044342095.1 Pirellulales bacterium | reverse complement strand
CCGCCAGCCGCCGTCGGCCGTGATCACGGCCACGGCGCCGGCGTCCTGATTGCGGTCGGCGATCGCCTCGCTCGAGAAGCCGCCGAAGATCACGGAGTGGACGGCGCCGATGCGGGCGCAGGCGAGCATCGCGATCACGAGCTCCGGCGTCATCGGCATGTAGATCGACACCACCTCACCCGGCTTGATGCCGAGCTTCCGCAGCCCTGCCGCCACCCGGCAAACCTCGGCATGGAGCTGGCGGTAGGTGTATTCGCGGCGCTCGCCCGTCGGCTCTCCGACCCACACGAGCGCCGTCTTCTCCCCCTTGCCGGCGGCGATGTGCCGGTCGAGGCAGGCGGCCGAGGCGTTGAGCCGCCCCCCCACGAACCACTTCGCTGCCGGGGGATGCCAATCGAGGACCTTCGTGTAGGGGGTCGTCCAGGGGAGGGCCGCGGCCCGTTCTCCCCAAAAGCTCTCCGGATCTTGCTTCGCAGCGTCATAGAGGCGGCGGTAGTCCTCGAGCGATCCGATCCGCGCCCGGGCAGAAAACTCCGCCGGCGGCGGAAACATCCGCTCTTCGGTCATGACGCTCGCGACGGTCCCGGCCGGCCTCTGTACTTCGCTCATCAATGCTCCCCCGATGGCGCGCGAATCATGCGCGGAAACTCGAGTCAAAAAAACTCAGAAAGCCCACGATCATACCCTATCGAAGACCGCTCCGTGCGGCCCCGGATCCCCGCCGAGAACGGGACCGGACGACTGAAGATCAGCCGGAGATCAGCCGGCAAACGGCCCGGTCGCGGGGGGATCGTCGCCGAAGGAGATCCCCAGGTCCCGGGCCGCGAGAACTGCCGAGCTTCGCACGTCAACCTGCGACAGCCGGCTCACTGCCTCGGCGATCGGCACGCTGGCGATGTCGGGGGGGCGGTAGCAAACCATCTCCCCGAAGCGCCCTTCGTGGACGAGGCGCACGGCATGGGCCCCGAACTGCGTCGCCAGGACACGGTCGAACGTCGTCGGTGGTCCACCGCGCTGAAGATGCCCGAGAACGACGGCGCGGACCTCGCGGCCGAGCCGCTTGGCGATCTCTCCGGCAACCACTTCCCCGACGCCCCCGAGGCGCACCTGCCGGCGCTGCCCGCCGTCGCCGGCGTGGACCGACACGCCCCCCGGGAGCCTGGCCCCCTCGGCAACGACCACGAGCGTGTAGCGCTTCCCCTCCGCTTCGCGCGCCTTGACCGCGCGGCAGACATGCTCGAAGTCCCAGTCGATCTCGGGGAGGAGGATGACGTCGCCACCGCCGGCGATGCCGGCATGGAGGGCGATCCATCCGGCATGCCGCCCCATCACCTCGAGAACCATCACCCGCTCATGGCTGGCGGCGGTGGTGTGGAGCCGATCGAGGGCGTCGGTGGCCGTCGCCACGGCCGAATCGAAGCCGAAGGTGAAGGCCGTGGCGCCGAGATCGTTGTCGATCGTCTTCGGGACGCCGACAACGGGCATGCCATGCTCGTGGCACTGCTGGGCGATCGACAGTGATCCATCTCCGCCGACACACACCAGGCCGCAAATCCCCAACTGCTCGAGGGTCGTCGCCGCCGCCTCGAGTAGCTTCGGATCGATCGCCACCCGATCGTTCTCCCCTACCAACGCCGTGAACCGGCCGGTGTTCGACGACCCGAGGATCGTCCCCCCTTGGGTGAGGATGTTCGCCACGAGCGACGGATCGAGCGGCGTCCAGGCGACGGGGTCGACGAGCCCCTCGTAGCCACGAAGGAAGCCGAGGCTCTCGTAGCCGAGGCGATGGGCGCTCTTCACGACGGCGCGAATGACGGCGTTGAGACCGGGGCAATCGCCGCCACCGGTGAGGATGCCGATGCGCGGCCTGCGGGCGGGCATGATGGAAGTGCTCCGGAAAACCTGACGCGGAAAAGAGCCGGGGGAAGAGGGGAGTGAGTGTAACGCCCGGCGATTCAAGGCCGCCAAGCGCGGATCGCCATCCTGAGGAGAGCCAGGGCCGCGTCGCGGCGTTGGCGGAGCCCCGCCTTGCTCTCACCGACGGTTCGATCGGTGAACGTGATCGGCACCTCGATGAGCCTCCCCCCGGCGCGGTGTATCTGGATGAGCATGTCTTCGAGGACGGCATACCCCTCGTCGAACGGCCCGGGGAGGCGATCGAAGAAGGCGAGGTGGACGGCGCGGAAGCCGGTCGACGAGTCGCGCACCGGCAGGCGGAGGATCCAGCGCGCGTACCAATTCACGACCACGCTCGTGACGCGTCGCGACAGTGGCCAGCCGACGATCCGCCCTCCGGCCACCCGCCGCGAACCCAGCGCCACGGCGGCTGGCCGGCCGCCGACGGGCTCGAGCGCCGCAAGGAGCCTGGGGATGTCGTCGGGATCGTGGCTGAAGTCGGCGTCCATGTTGAGGGCGACGGCGAAGCCGTGGGCGCTGGCCAACCGGAAGCCCTCGATGATCGCGGAGCCGAGGCCGCGGCGACCGCGGCGCACGAGGACGTGGAGGCGCGGCCGCGTCCGGGCGAGGTCGAGGGCCAGCTCCCCCGTGCCGTCGGGGGAGTCGTCATCGACGACGAGCATCTGGAGCCCCGGATCGACTCCGAGGACACGGTCGACGAGATCGGCGATCGACCCGCGTTCGTTGAAGGTGGCCGTGACGACGAGGACGCGCCCCGGTGGCCAGGCCGACGCGGAGGCCAGATCACCGCCCGGCTCCGGTGGCGCCTCCGCCCCCGCGGTTCCTCCGGGCCGTCGATCGCTCATTCCGCCGACCCACCCCGACGCATCCGGGCGAACAACCGCCGGTAATCCCCAAGGCGGACGGGGATCACGCGCCGGTCTGCCTCGACCGGCGGCATCCACAGGTCCTCCTCGATGACCACCATGTCGGCATCGTCCGTTTCGTCGGCCACGACCGGAGCCGAAGGGGCGACGGGGGTCGATCGCGACCGCGCGTCGGTGACGACCGGAGGATGATCGGAGGGAGGAAGCTGGCGGGAAAGCGACGCCCCCTCCCGGCTGGCGACATGGCGACGGTCACTGAAATCGGCCGGTCCGCGGACGACGTACCGTTCGACGACCCGCTCGGCGTCGGCGAAGTATTCGGCGAACGGATCCTCGATCCCGTCGAACACCAGTTCCACTTCAGGGCCGGACCACGGATTCCCGGCTGGCACGGCCGACGGCTCGCGCCCCGACGGGCCATTCCCCTGCACGGTCACCGGCCCGCTTTCGTCTTCGACGCCAATCCCGCCCTCGGCATCGTCGTCGGCGTAGCCTTCGCTCCCTTCGATGAAGCCGTGGGGGATCGTGTCGCCGTCACGCAGGCCAGCGATTTCGTCATAGCCCTCGGCCGGATCGTCCCCGAACGATCCAAACTCGACGATCGCGCCGGAGTCGCCCGTCTCCAGCCGCTCTTCCAGGCGCTCCGCTGCCCGGTCGACCGTCGGCCGGGACTCGGCCGCCGGCGGCATCCGCTCGACGACATGTCCCAGCGACGTCGCCGGCAATCGCTGGATGTCGCGCCAGGCGCTGGCGATGTCGGCAGGCCCGACGCGCTTCCGCCCCGCTTCGCCGGCCTGCACGAGTGCGAGGTCACAGAGTTGGTTCACCAACCGCGGCACGCCGTCGGTGGCCGCGAACACCGCGTCGTCGCTGCCGCGCTCGAAGACGGCATCCCACTGCAGACCGGCCACCTTCATCTGCGTCCGCAGATAGGCCATCGTCTCCTCGTGGTCGAGCGGCTCGAGGTAGAACCGGGCCCCGATCCGCTGCGCGAGGCTCTCCATTCGCGACGTGCCGAGGCGTTCGTCCATCTCACGTGTGCCGGCGAGGACGACGTGGACGGAGGGGAGCGGCGTGGGGATGTTCGTGAGCAGCCGCAGCTCCTCGAGGAGCCGGGTGGGGAGCGTGTGCGCCTCGTCGACGAGGATCACCAGCCCCGATCCGCTGGCGGCAAGGCCACGGACACGCTCGACGACGCCGATCCGTAATTCCCCTTCGTCGATCCCCCGATACGGTTCGCCGATCTCGGCAAGCACCGACTGCCAGAGGGCGCGGCGGGTGCAGATCCGGGCGCCGGAGAGGAGGGCAACGTCGAAGTCGTCACGGACATGCTCCGCCAGTTTGGCCAGCAGCAGCGTCTTGCCGGTGCCGGGGGGACCGACGATCAGCCCCACCCCCTCAGACCGACGGATGGCCCGCTCGATCCCCAGCAAGGCGGCATCGATGGCCCGCGCCGGATGGTAGAAGTCGGTCCGGGGGGCGGCAAGGAAGGGGCGGCTCGATGGCGGGCGACGCGGGGCGATCATCGTGCTGGTCAATTCCTGGTGGTGTGCACCGGTCAGGCCGTTGTCCTTCGACACCCGGCTCACCCCTTGTTTCGACCAGCCGGCGCGGCTTCCTCCACCATCGCGCCCCGGCGTAGACTCTTCCGGTCGTTCCTGTCGGCGCGGCCCTTCCGGTCATGCCGGTTTGGCCGATCGTGACGCCGGCCCCGGCGAGCCCCCCTCGCCGTCACCCCCTCGTTCCCGCCGACGCCGATTCCGGAATCGAAGTTCGGGAATCGAAGGCCGCCACCCTGTTTCGGTTGCCACCATGTTTCGTGTGAAGATCTGCGGCGTGACGACGGCTGACGACGCCCGGATGGTGGCAGCGGCGGGCGCCGACGCGGTGGGGCTCAACTTCGTCCCCGGGTCGCCCCGTTGTCTGACGGTGGAGTCAGCGCGGCTCGTGGCGGCCGCCATCCCGGCCGGGATCCTTCGCATCGGAGTCTTCGCCGGCATGGAACCCGCCGCGGCGCTGGCGATCGCAAGCGCGGTCGGCCTCGACGCCATCCAGTTCCACGGCCACTTGGCCCCTCCTCCTCCAGGGGCTGCCAACCCCTGCTGGGATCCGCCGGAGGTCTGCCGTGACGTCGCCCCGATCCCGGTGATCCGCGCCTGCCGATTACGGAGTGATGGCCCGGCAACCGCGGCCCTCGACGAGGCGCGGGGCTGGGTGGCAGCCGCGCTTGCCGCAGGCCGGGCGCCGGCGATGCTCCTCGTCGATGCCGGTGCCCCCGCCGGAGCGGCGCCGGCCAGCCTCGGGGGAACCGGACACGTCGTCGATTGGGAGCGCTTCGTGGCGGCCGGGGATCCCGGTCTGCCGGTGATCCTGGCCGGGGGGCTCACGGCCGACAACGTCGCCGCGGCGATCGCGGCCACCGGGGCGACCGCCGTCGACGCCGCCAGTGGCGTGGAGACGGCGCCGGG
>JBIIQL010000285.1:0-5296 GCA_044342095.1 Pirellulales bacterium | reverse complement strand
GCTCGAGGAGATCGAGCGCGACTTCCGGCTCGGCCGGCGTTGGCATGCAGGGGCCGGAGGCGATGAGGTCGAGCGGGTCGCCGATGACGTCGGAGAGGACGACGACGACGAACCTTCCGGCGGTGCAGGTCCGGGCCAGGCCCCCCGCCTTCACGGCGCTCGCGCTCCGGCGGACGGTATTGAGGGCGCCGATGTCGGCGCCGGCGCCGGAGAGGAAACGGGTGACGGCGATCTTGTCGTCGAGCGTGAGGCCGTCGCGCGGCGCGGCCAACAGCGCCGATCCTCCGCCGCTGATCAGCGCCACCGCCAGATCGTCGGGCCCGAGTCGCCCGAGGCGCTTCATCATCGAGGCCGTCGCCGTGACGACGCGCGGCGTGGGGAGATTGACCCCGGCGGGACGGGTTTGACGGACCTCGATCGACCGGAGTTTCCGGCCACACCCCTCCGGCACGCTGACGAGCCCCGAGAGACGCTCCGGAGGAAAGCCGGCGGCGGCCAGGTGGTCTTCGAGCCCCGCGGCCATCGCGGCGGCGGCCTTGCCGGCACCGACGACGACGATCCTGCCGGCCGGCAAGGACTCGAGGAGATCGGCCGGCGCCAAGGCGAGGAGCCGCTGCGGGTCGACGGCGCCGATCGCCTCCTCCCAGATCCGCTCCGCGTCAACGCGGAGGCCATGCCGCGTGGCCATCATTCCCCCGGCGGCGCCTGGAAGTTCTTCGGATCGAACTTCGAGAGATCGATCCCGCCGCGGGCTTCCTCCTCGAGGAGCTTGACGCGCATCTCGAGGCGCTCGAGCCGCCGCGCCAACAGCGCCGGCGATTCGGCCGACGGGGTCGCCGGCGCCGGCCGCGGCACCGACGGATAGCCGAGTTGTCGCTCGAGCGCGGCGAACAGGAAGAGGGGATCCTTGCCCCGGTTGGCCCGCGCGATCCGCCCCTCCTTCTCGCCGAAGAGCATCGCCCGGTCGGGGCCGCTCTCCTCGCGACCGGCGAGGAGCGCCTCGCGCTTTTCGAGCCTCCAGTACTCCGGGCTGCGGACACTGATGAGGTCGCCGAGATCGACGAATCCGACCTGCCGGCCGACGGTACGGATCCAAGACTTCCAGTCGGCGTCGAAGATGGAGTCGTCGGCGACCGCGTCCATCCCCTGCTGGTAGTCGAGCCGGTTGCGCGACAGGCATTCGAAGCGGTAGAAGAACAGCCCCTGCGGGGTGGGCCCGTCGGCGCGGTAGCGGGCCTCGCGCTCGAGGATCGAAAGCGCCGTCCGCATGTCGAATCGCCCCCCCTCCTGTTCCGCCCGGTTCATGACGAATGTCTGGAAGCGGGTGAAGTAGTGGGGGATGCGGGCCATCGCGGTGGAGAGGGTGCCGAAGAGCTTGAGTTCGGCGACGAGGTAGTCGATCGCCATCGGCAGTTTCGTCGTCGCGAGGACCTCTTGGGCGATCGATCCGAGGGCCTCCTGGGCGGCGATTCCGGCCGCCATCCGCTCGGCCAGGGCGTGGAACAGGTGGGCCTGTTCGATGTACTCCTCTCTCTCGAGCATGGAAAAGTCCGTCGCGGGGGACGTCCGGTCGTCGAGGCATCCTATACTCGTGGAGGTTCCCGCGCCGCTTTCGCGCGCGGCTCCTCCCCCATGGGCCTCGCCATGCCGGACGGTTTTTCCACGATCGAAGCCGCTGTCGCTGCCTTCCGCCGGGGGGAGGTGATCGTCGTCGTCGACGCCGAGGACCGGGAGAACGAGGGGGATTTCGTCTGTGCCGCCGAGAAGGCCACGCCCGAGGTGGTGAACTTCATGATCCGGCACGGCCGCGGCCAGGTGTGCATGCCGATCCTCCCGGAGCTGGCCCGCCGGCTCGATCTGCCGATGATGGTCGAGGCCAATTCCACCCCGCTCGGCACCGCCTACACCGTGCCGGTCGACCATGTCTCCGCGCGGACGGGGATCACGGCCGGCGAGCGGGCCACGACGATCGCCGCGATCCTCGCCCCCGAGACCCGCCCGGCCGACTTCGTCCGCCCCGGGCACCTCTTTCCGCTCGTGGCCAAGGAAGGGGGCGTGCTCCGCCGTGCCGGCCACACCGAGGCCGCCGTCGATCTGGCGCGGATGGCGGGGCTCCAGCCGGCGGGCGTCCTCTGCGAGATCCTCGACGATACCGGCAACCGGGCCGACCGGCAGACGCTCCAGGCGCTCGCCCGGGAACACCGGCTCGAGATCATCTCGATCGAGCAACTCATCCGTCACCGTCGCACCCGCGAGCAACTCGTGGAGCGGATCGCCGAGGCCGATCTACCGACGACGTGGGGGCGATTCAGGATCATCGCCTACGGGGTGAAGTTCGAGGCCCAGCAGCCGATCGTCCTCGTCATGGGGGATCCCGCCACCGCCACCGATCCGCTCGTCCGGCTCCACTCCTCCTGCTTCACAGGCGACCTCCTCGACAGCCTCCGCTGCGACTGCGGCGATCAGCTCCATCTCGCCTTGGAGAAGATCGGCCAGGAGGGGGTGGGAGTGCTCGTCTATCTCCCGCAGGAGGGGCGCGGCATCGGTTTGGTGGAGAAGATTCGCGCCTATGCCCTCCAGGATCAGGGGCTCGACACCGTCGAGGCCAACCTCGCCCTCGGCTACAAGGCCGATGCCCGCGACTACGGCGTCGGCATCCAGATCCTCAAGGACCTCGGCCTCCGGCGGGTGCGGCTGCTCACGAACAATCCGAAGAAGACCGACGCCTTCATCTACGGCGGCTTCGATCTGGAGGTCGTCGACCAGGTGCCGATCCTCCCGCCGGTGCACGAGTTCAACCAGCGCTACCTGCAGACGAAGCGGGAGAAGATGGGACACCGATTCCCGGAATGAGCCTCGGGCTCGCCGGGGGAGAGAAGCTCATGCGCTGGCTGCGATGCATGCTCGTGATCGTGGCGACGGCGTCGGTCGCGGTCGGCTGCAGCCGGCGGCCGGAAGGGCTGCCGGCGGGGATGACCGTTCCGGCCCTCGACGGAGCACGGGGGGGCGTGGTGCGGGCGACCGGTCTGGCAAAGGGGCGTGACGAGGCTTTCGTTCCTCCCTCGGCGGCCGAACTCGACCGCGCCGTGTGGATCGAGCGACCGGTGAAGGACGGCTTGGTGGCCCTTCGGGAGGAACTCGCGCTCGGCGAACCGGGCGACGAAGCGGCCCTGGCCGCCGCGAACGATTCCCCTGGCGCCAACGCGCGGATCGTCGCGGCGCTGTCGAGAATGCCCGCCCCCGGCGAAGCCGATCCCGATGCCACGCTCGTCCTCCATCTCCGCGCCGATCCGGTCAGCCTCAACCCGATCATGCGTGCCACGACGGCGGATTTCGAGGTCGTCGGGCTGACGGAGTTCCGCTTGTTCTCGTTCGATCGTCGCCTCGAGCCGTTTGCCACGGCGGAGACGGTCGCCTCTTGGCAGACCACGGCCGACGGCCTCATCGACCGGGTCGTGCTCCGCGATGATCTCGTGTGGAGCGACGGCGAGCCGATCACGGCCCGCGATGTCGCCTTCAGTTACGCCGTGATCATGGACGAGAATCTGCCGGTGCCGAGCGTCCGCGATGGCACCGACCAACTCCGCGCCGTCGAGGCCTACGACGACCGCACGGTCGTGTTCTTCCACCGCGAGCGGCTGGCAACGAACGTCTGGAACGTCAACTTCCCGGTCATCCCCCGTCACGTCCACGAAGAGACATGGCGCGACGATCCGATGTTTTCTGTCGGGGATCCTCTGGCGTTGCCGGTGTGTGGGGGCCCGTACCGGGTGAGCGAGTGGCGCCGGGGGGAGCGGATCGTGCTCCGCCGGCGCGACGACTGGTCGATCGTCGAGGGATCGAGGGTGCGTGAGATCCCTTCCTTCCGTGAGATCGAGTTCAGGATCATCGAGAACCCCGATACGGCCTTCGCCGCGCTCGAGGCAGGAGCGATCGACGAGATGCTGCTCACGCCCGAGCAGTGGCGGCGGGCGGGCGGGGCGGGGAACGGTCGGTGGACGCCGGTGGCGGCGCCGGAATGGACCGTGACGTTCTTCGCCTGGAACATCGACTCGCCGTGGTTCGCCGACCGGCGGGTGCGGCGGGCGATGACCTACGCCTTCGATCACGGCTGGATGCTCCGGGAGCTTTTCTCCGACCTCTACGATCCGGCCACCGGCCCGTTCCACGAAGGATCCTGGGCGGCGCCGCGGAAGCGGCAACCGGCGGCCCAACAGGATCTCCAGCGTGCCCAGCAACTCCTCGACGACGCCGGCTGGGTCGACACCGACGGCGATGGCGTCCGGGATCGCGATCTCGACGGCCGCCCGATCCCCTTCGAGTTCACGATGCTCGTCGCCGATCAGCCGCTCCGCATCCGGACCTGCGAACGCCTCCGCGACGACCTGGCGCGGATCGGGGTGCGGATGGAGGTGCAGACCGTCGACCAGACGACGCTCGTCGACCGCACCCAAGCGCGTCGTTTCGAAGCCTGGCACGGCAGCCGGGGGGCCGCGGCCGATCCCGACGCCACGGAGCGTCACTGGACGACCGGTGGCGCGGGGAACGTCGTCGGCTATTCCAATCCGCTCGTCGACGCCCTCTACGACGAGGGGCGCCGGGAACTCGACCGCACGAAGCGCGGCGAGAAGTACGGACGGATCCAGGAACTCCTCTGGGAGGACCAGCCCTTCACCTGGCTCGCCTGGCGGAACGGGTTGTATGGATTCTCGAGCGATCTCCGTGGCATCGTCTTCAGCCCCCGCGGGCCATCCACCTATTCCCCCGGCACCCGCAGCCTGTGGCGGCCGCCACGCTGACTCGCGGCGGGTGGGCGCGGTAGAATGGTGCGTCACGATGGCCCTTTCGGCCACCGAGGCCCATCCCTCTCCGCGGAACGCCCTCATGGATCGGATGACTGCCTGGCTCCCATGTCGTTTCAGGCCTGTGGAAACGGCGGCTCGGCGCCGTGGACCGCCGGCCGGCCGGCTCGCCGGATGGCTGGCGCTGGTGGTCCTCGTCGGTGGCTCGGCCGCCGCGCAGGGGCCGTCGCGCACCCGCCCGGCACCGCCCCGTCCTCCGAGCTTCGGTGGCGCTTCGAAGCCCGCCGAAACGAAGGGTGCCGACGAGCCGCCGCCGTTGCTTTCCCGAAGTGAACTGATCCGCCGCTTCGACCTCAACTTTGACGGCAAGATCGATGCGGCGGAGGGGGAAGTGGGGCGCGCCAAGCTGCGCCGCGAACGCGAGGAAGAGGAACGGCAGCGGCAGGAACGCGAAGAGATCAATCCACTCACGGGCCGGCCGCGTGTCGAGGAGG
>JBIIQL010000012.1:0-17530 GCA_044342095.1 Pirellulales bacterium | reverse complement strand
CCACACAAGCTGGATCGCCCCGGCCGACGGATTTCTCATGCTCCGCGCCGCCGACGCCTGGACGGAACTCGCCGACAACGACGGCACGCTCTCCATCACCATCCGCCGCGGGGAGGCTCCTTGATGTTTTCTGAGTTTCGCCGCCGGCTCGTACTGATCCTGCCCGCGATCTTCCTCGCTGGCTGCAGCGCTCCTCAGCCTGCCCCCCGCGACCCTCGCGCGAAGATCGAGTTCGATCTCGAGGCCCTCGACGCTGACGGCCTTCGCGGCCCCCCCGACGGGAAGGTGGCGGTGGCCTACGAGTTTGCGATTCCCGACACGTCCGCCGCCCACGAGGCGGTCTCCCGCATCGATCCGAGCGTTGCGTTCATGGCCGGCTCACGCGGCAGGATCGGCGCGAAGGCGGGGGAGTGTCTCTGCCTCGGCTCGACCCACCAGCCGCGCCACCGCGAGATTCTCCTCGCCCTCGCCCGGCTCCCCGAGATCGCCCGGATCATCGAGTGCCATCACGAGTAGCGGGGTCACGCAGACCGCTGCAGGAGATTGCCAAACTCACTTCGCGTCAGCGGTTGCGGCAATGGTTTTCCCGCTTCCTCGAGCGTTTCAATGGCTTCTTGAATCATCTCGCAGAGTTCGCCAAAGACCTGCCTGGCATCGTCGCCATGGCAACCTCCAAAGAACAACTCCGGGCAACTTCCGATGAAGCAGTTGTCCTCGTCCGACCACTCGACAACCTTCACGTATCGGTCGCCTTTCGCCATTGGTGCACCTCGTCGATGGCCTTCCGAACCGCTTTTTCGTGGTATCGCCGTGCATCGTCACCATCCATCCCCGATATCGTAACCAACTTGGCAAGGAGAGGGTGCCCGTAGTTGCGATGACTTCCCTTCCCGTGTCGCTCCTCAAATCCGGCCTCCACAAGATCGCGGATGAGCTCACGTATTTTGCGGGGCATCCGATCGGTCCTTCGAGAGAGACGAACGCCATGAGTGTACTCATGTATACGTTGCCTTCAAACGCGGGCCTTGCGAGCCGTCAGTTCGGGATCGGCCCTCCCCGGTGCGGCAGGAGCGCTCCGGCCTCGCGAACAAGATCGAGAAACTCGGCCCTCAGGCCGCCGGGATCGGTGCCGAGCGCCCCGGCCGCCGTGGCGGTGACATGGGCAAGCGACGCCTCCCCACGGTGGGCGCTTTCCCGCAGAAGCATCCCGAACTCGGCGACCGCCGCGGCGAAGCGGAGATTCGTCGAGGCGTTTTCAAACGTGGTGCCGGTGTCCTCGAGGGGGAACACGCGCTGCGTACTCTCATTGCCGGTCGGCTCCTTGTAGCGGAGCTTGAGCGTGAGCAGCTCGCTCGACGCCGGGCCCGCCTCTGCCGGGGCCTCGGGCTTCGCCGCCACCGTCTCGTTCGGCTGATACTTGAGCGGCTCATCGACCACCGGGCTCTTGCCAGCAGCGGCGGTGGGGACGATCTCGTAGAGGGCCGTCACGCCGTGGCCAGCGCCGATCTCGCCGGCGTCCTTCGTGTCGTCTTTGAAGTCCTTCGCCGCCATGATCCGATTCTCGTAGCCGAGGAGCCGGTAAGCGGCGACCTGGGCGGGATTGAACTCCACCTGGATCTTCACATCCTTGGCGATCGTCACGGTGCTCCCGGTGAGCTGCTCGACGAGCACCTTCCGCGCCTCCCGCGCCCCGTCGATGTAGGCATAGATCCCGTTGCCGTTGTCGGCGAGCTTCTCCATCTTCTCGTCCTGGAGATTCCCCTGGCCGTAGCCGAGGACCGTGAGGAACACTCCGCCCGCCGCCTTCTGCTTGATCAGCTCGACCAGCGCCGCGTCACTCGTGACGCCGACATTGAGATCGCCATCGGTGGCGAGGACGACCCGGTTCGAGCCCCCCTTCACGAACGCCTCGGCGGCCTGGGCATAGGCAAGCTCGATCCCGGCCGAGCCGTTGGTCGAGCCACCGGCGGCGAGGGCCTCGATCGCTCCCCGGATCCGCGCTTTCTGATCGCCGCTCGTCGGCGCGAGCTTGAGCCCCGCGTCGCCGGCATAGGTGACGATCGCCACCTTGTCGTTCTCGGTGAGCTGGTCGACAAGCATCGACAGGCTCTGCTTCACCAGCGGCAGCTTGTTCGGCTCGTTCATCGAGCCCGAGACATCGACGAGGAACACAAGGCTCGTGCCGGGGCGGGCCGCGGCGGCGATCTCACGCCCCTTCAATCCCACGCGGACGAGCCGGTGGCCGGGGCGCCACGGGCAGGCCGCCGTCTCGAGCGACACCGAGAACGGATCCTCCCCCACAGGCGGCGCGTCGTCGTAGCGGAAGTAGTTGAGCATCTCCTCGAGGCGGACCGCGTCGGCCGGCGGGAGTTGGCGGTCGTGGAGAAACCGACGCACGAGCGCATAGCTCGCCGTGTCGACGTCGATCGAGAAGGTCGAAAGGGCCTGTTCTTTGACAGCAGGATTGCGGAAGGCGTTCTCGACGAACTGTCCGTAGCGCTCCGTGCCGGGCGCGGCTCTGCTGAGTGCGAGCCGATCGACATCCCGCTCCTTGAACCATCTCCCCTCGCGCGCTTCCTGCGGTTCGTATTCGTATTGCCGGCCCTGGGCCACAGGGGGCGGGCTAAGCCCCCTCGACCCGGCGGCTCGAGAGGGCTGGCCGGGCGGGCCCGCCTCTCCGTCGGCGAGCCGATAGGGCATCATGCCGGCTGCGGGGGCCATCCTGCCCCGCTCCAAGCCGCGCCCCCCGCCCCTCGGCGGCGCCTGGCCGTTCATGCCGAGCGAGATCCCCCCCGCGCCGCTCGCGGGGCCCGCGGCGAGCTGGCTCGGGTCGACGACTTGCTCTTCGACTTCTTGCAACTGCTTGCTGTCCTCCATCCTCTTGCTTGCCACCGCGGCCGGCGCCGGGCCAGCCGGAGCCGGAACAGCAGCAGCCGTAGGCGACGCGGGGGCGCTCTCCTGGGCAGCCAGTTCGGAGAAGCGGTCCGCCGGGCCTGCCTCCGCGCCAAACTTGTCGGCCGAAGCTTCGGCCAGGGCGTCAGCCTGGACGAGAGATTCCGTTTTCGCCACTGGCGCATCGCCGAGGGCGACCGCTTCGCGGAGCATCTCCTCGGTCGGCCGCGCGGCCGCGGACAGTTCTTTGGCCGCCACGTTTGTCTGCTCGATCGCCGAACGCGGCTCACGCACCGGCGGGCTCGGCGGATCGAGGGCGACGATGAGCGCGAGGACGGCCGCGGCCGTGCTCCCTGCGGCGAGGAGCATCGGGACAGCCGAGAGCGGGCCGCTTGAAAGTTGCGCGAACAGCCCGCGGCCAGCGGGCGATCCCGAGCCGATCGGCACATGCCCGCCCGCCCGCGGGGCCTTGGCCTGCGCGTCCCGTGTCGCCAGCGCCGCGGTCACGGCCGTGCGGATCGACGGCGATCCGACCGGCTCGCGAGGCGCGGCCGGCGCCGGCTGGCGGAGCGCGGCCCCGATGGCCCGCACCTCGGCCACCTTGGCGCGCTGCGCCTTGGCGTCGGGGGCCTCGAGCCGGCGCTCGATCTCGGCCGCCGCTTCGCCAGAGAGCTCGCCGAGGGCGTGGGCCGTGAGCTTGGCCGCGGCCTTCTCTTCGGGAGTGATGGCCACCCCGTCGAGGCCGTCGCCGAGCAGAGCACGGAGACGCTCGTCGGGAGTCTGGGTCCCCTCGGGCGTCTTGGCTCCGTCATGCGTCCCGCCGGGGGGAACGTCGTGGGGGTCGTGGGCGCGGGTCATCGAGTCACCTCCTGGGTGTGCGGGGGGCGCGGCTGCGGCAGGTCGGCCAGCAAGCTGCGGACAAGTGGGTGGGCGCGGAGTTTTGTCAGGCCGCGGTGGGCGAGGACGCGCACATTCCCTTCTTGGCGGCCGGTGATCTCGCCGATCTGGCGATAGGAGAAGCCGTGGCACCACAGCTCGATCGCCTCGGCCTGGGCCGGGGGGAGTTCGGCGAGGAGGCGATGGAGCCGGGCGGCGAGGTCGTGCGCCTCGGCGGCGACAGCCGGGTCGGCCTCGCGGCTGGCCGGCATAGCCCGGTCGGCGGCTAGCGCCGTTTCGGGATCCTTCATCCCTTGCCTGGGAGAGTCCCCCATCGGCCGCTCCCGGCCGCCACGGCGGAGATGGTCGATGGCCCGGTTGCGACAGACGGCAAACAGCCAGGGGCCGAGCCGGTGGTCGATCGCTTCCTTCGATTCCCCGCAAAGTTTGAGAAACGTGTGTTGGACAGCGTCGTGGGCCAAGTCGAGATCGCCGACGAGTCGGCGGGCGTAGCGGAGGAGCGCCGCTTCGTAGTGCTCCACCGCGCCCATCACCCAGGCCTGTGGGTCATCGGCCGCGATCACCTCCGTCGCTGCCGGCCCGCGGCTGACCCCGTCCGGTGAGGCCAGTGCGCCGATGGATCCTGGTTGCATGGAAAAACCCTCCTGCCTTGCCGATGGGGAGGCCGACGACTGAATCACGCCGGCCGCGACGATCCGTTACAAAGGTGTCGAAGAGAAGGGTGCCAAATCCCCCACTTGCCCCCCCCGATTCTCCACTTCCCCGGTCATTTCCGCATGTCCACGCCCCGCCATCCCGACCCGTCCTTTGCCCAGTGCCCCGATCGCCGTCACACCGGCGCCGAGAAATGGGACCGCTGGCCCGAGGCCGTGATCCCCGTGTGGGTCGCCGACATGGATTTCCAAGCGCCGCCGGAGGTCCTCGAGGCGATCCACGCCCGGGTGAACCATGGCGTCTTCGGCTACACCGCCGATCCCCCCGGCTTCGCTCCAGCCCTCGCCACCCATCTCGACAGCCTCCACGGCTGGCGGATCGACCCGGCCACGGTCGTCGGCACCCCCGGCGTCGTCACGGGGCTCGCCCTCTCCGCCCGGCTCCTCGCCGAGCCCGGCGACGAGATCCTCACCTTCGCCCCCGTCTATCCCCCCTTCCTCACGCTCCCCGGCGCCGCTGGACGGCGCTGCGTGCCGGTGGGGCTCGTTCGCGATGCGAGCGCCTCGAGCGGCTGGTCGATCGACCACGATGCCCTCGAAGCCGCGGTCACCCCGCGCACGAAGCTGCTCTGGCTCTGCCATCCCCACAATCCCACCGGCACGGTCTTTTCAAGGACCGATCTTCTGAAACTTGCCGACTTCGCCGCGCGCCACGCGATCCGGGTGGTGAGCGACGAGATCTGGGCGGATCTGGTCCTCGACGACGTCCCCCACGCCCCCTTCGCCACGCTCGATCATCCGGCCGCGGCCTCGTGCATCACGCTCGTCGCTCCGTCGAAGACCTGGAATCTCGCCGGCCTGGGGTGCGCCGCGGCGATCATCCCGGATGCCGGCGAGCGGAAGCGGTGGCGGCCGTCGGGAGGGGGCCTCGTGCCGATGGTCAATCCGCTCGGCTATGCCGCCGCGGAAGCGGCCTGGCTCGAGGGCGATCCCTGGCGGCGCCGGCTCGTGGCGCTCCTGGCCGATCATCGCGACCGGACGCTCGCTGCCGTCGCCGCGATCCCCGGCCTCGAGGCGACGCGGCCGCAGGCGACGTATCTGGTCTGGATAGACGCCCGCAATTCCGGCCGGGAAGACCCCTTCGCTGCCTGCGTGGCGGCCGGGGTCGGCCCTTCCGACGGCCGCGATTTCGGGGCCCCGGGCTTCATTCGCCTCAATACGGCCTGCCCCACCGACCGTCTGGAAACAGCCCTCGATCGCCTCCGCCGGGCGTTTTAAAGTGATGGGAAAGAACTCATGAAACCTTTCCCCCGCTCGGCAGTTGGATGCTTCAGGGAGACTCGGCCCGGCCCCGGCTGCCGTTTGCCCCCTTCCCACTCCACCGTGGAACGCGCCACCATGCCGACGACCGCCCCCCCACGGCTCCCCCTTCTCGCCCTGCTCGTCGTCGCCACTTCCGCTCTCCTTGCGGCATCCGCGGGCCTCGCCCCGTCCGTGGGCATCGGGGCCGAGACGAAGAAGCCGGCCGGGAAGCGAGCGAAAGCGGCGGCGCCCTTCCGGCTCCCGGCCGCGGTCCGTGACGCGCCCGACGGCTCAACACTTTCCGTGGCGCCGATCGATCGGACCACGCGCGACGACGTCCGCGCCGCCGCGGCCCGGATCGATGCGATCCTCGCCGAAAGGCAAGCGCGCGACGGCGTCGCGTCACCCCCGTCGCTCACCGATTCCCAATTCCTCCGCCGCGTGTATCTCGATCTCGGCGGCCGGATCCCGACGCACGACGAAGCGAGCGCCTTTCTGGCCTCGACCGACCCCGACAAGCGGGGTGCGCTCGTTGACAGCTTGCTCGAGAGCCCCGACTGGGTGAGCCGGTTCTACAACGTCTGGGCCGACACGCTTCGGCTCACGGAGCGGCCGCAGAGAAACCTCTGGAGCGAGGCCTATCTCGATTGGGTGAAGCGGTCGATCGCCGCCAACCGGCCCTACGACCAGTGGGTCCACGAGATGCTCACGGCCGACGGCAAGGTGTGGGAAAACCCCGCCGTCGGTTACCAACTCCGCGACCAAGGGATGCCGCTCCCGTATGTCGACAACACCGTCCGCGTCTTCCTCGGCACGCAGATCGGCTGCGCGCAGTGCCACGACCATCCCTTCGATTCGTGGACGCAGCATCAATTCTACGAACTGGCCGCCTTCACCGCCGGCACGCGCTCCGGTCTCGGAGGCAAGCCGGAGAAGCCGGTGCGGAAGGAGATGCGGAAGGAGGCCCGCGCCGACACCACGGACGCCACGGCGAAGAATGTCCGGGCCTTGATCGCCGAGAGCCGCAAGCGCGCCAATCAGAACGGCACGAAGGTCAACAACGCCTTCACGCAGTTTCTCCAAGCCAACGGCACCGTCGTCAATTATCGCGACCGCGCACTGAAGCTCCCCCACGACTACAAGTACGACGATGCCAAGCCGGAAGAGGCCGTCGGCCCCCATGTCCTCTGGGGGGAAGTGCCCCAAGAGGCTCGCAGTCTCGACGGCCGCGCGCAATTCGCCGCCTGGCTCACCGCGCGCGACAATCCCCAGTTTTCCCGGACGATCGCCAACCGGATGTGGAAGCTCTGCTTCGGCGTCGGCCTGGTCGAGCCGATCGACGACTTCCGCCCCGACAATCCCCCCTCCCATCCGGAGCTCATGGATCATCTCGCCGCCGAGATGCTCCGGCTCGACTTCGATCTCCGCGAGTTCGTCCGGATCGTCGTTTCGACCGACGCTTGGCAGCGGCGGGCGATCCCCTACGACCCGACGACGGGAGAGACGTTCTCCTTTGCCGCGCCGGCCCTGCGGCGGCAGTCGGCGGAGCAGCTGTGGGATTCAATCCTCACGCTCGTGGCCCACGATCCTTGGGCCTACGAGCGCCCCACCGGTGCAGCCTTCGCGGCGGCGGCGAACCTCGATCTCTCCGGGAAAAATCCCGGTTGGGAAGCGGCCCACGCCGCTTTCGAGCGCTACGAAGAGAGCTTTTCGCCGCGGAAGACGCGTCCGCAGATCCAGCGCCGCTACGGCTACAAAGGCCAGCTTCTCGCGCGGGCAAGCGAGCTCCCCACGCCGCTTCCGCTGGGACACTTTCTCCGCCAGTTCGGCCAGGGAGACCGGGAGACGATCGACGGCAACCGGACAGTCGCCACCGTCCCGCAGATCCTGGCGATGTTCAACGGCCCGATCACCCACGCCATGCTCGAGCGCGGCTCGACGGTGATCGACGAGCTCGCCGAGCACGATCCACGCCAGGCGGTCGATGTCATCTTCCTCTCGGTCCTCTCCCGGCTCCCCGACGAGGAAGACCGAAGGCTGGCCGTCGAGGAGATCCGCGGCGCATCCGATCGCCACACTGGCTGTGGCAACGTTCTCTGGGCGCTGCTCAACACGCGCGAGTTCCTCTTCATCCAGTGAGGCAGGCCATGAATCTTCCCTGGCTCGATTCCCGCCTCGCCCGCCGCGGCGCCATCGCCCGGCTCGCGCGAATGGCCCTCGGCGTGACGGCGGTCGACGCGATCGTCGCCGATCCGTCGCTCGGCGTCGCCGCCGAACCGCTGCCCGCCGGCACGAACATCATCACGCTCTTCATGCGCGGCGCGATGAGCCACCTCGACACTTTCGATCCCAAGCCCGGCCGCGAGGAGCAGGGGGAGACGGGCGTCATCCAGACGAAGACGCCTGGGATCCTCTTCGGCGAATCGATGACGAAGCTCGCCGGCATGTCGGACAGGCTGGCGATTCTCCGAGCCGTGACGACCCAGACCGGGGCCCACGAGCAGGGGACCTATCTCATGCGGACGAGTTATCCGCAGATCAACTCCATCCGCCATCCGGCCTTCGGCGCCTGGGCGCTCCACGCAGCCGGCCGCCATCCAGGGGATCTCCCCGGCTATGTCCTCGTCGGCAACGGCAACGATCACCCCGGCTGCGGGTTCCTCGATCCGGCGCTCTCGCCGGTGCCGGTAGCCGACCCGAAGGCGGGCCTCGAGAACACGACCCGCCCCGCCTATCTCACCGCCGAGAACTTCGATCGCCGGCTCTCGCTCGCTGACCGGGTCGACCGTGACTTCAAGGCCTCCTACGGTGGCAACCAGATCGAGGCCTACGACCGGATGTATGCCGAGGCGGTCCGCCTCCTGGGGAGCGTCGATCTCGAGGCCTTCGATCTCTCCAAGGAGCCGGAAAGCGTCCGCGATCGCTACGGTGCGGGCCCGATCGGCAAGGGCTGCCTCCTCGCGCGCCGGCTCGTCGAATCGGGGGTGCGGATCGTGGAGGTTGAGGTCAACGGCTGGGACATGCACCGCGATCTCTTCGAAGACCTTCCCACGAAGGCCGCCGGACTCGACAGGGCGATGGCCGTGCTGATCGACGATCTCGCCGATCGTGGCCTGCTCGGCACGACGCTCGTCGTCCTCGCCACGGAGTTTGGCCGGACGCCGAAGATCAACGAGAACGCTGGCCGCGACCACCACCCGGCGGTGTTTTCCTGCGTTCTCGCCGGAGCGGGGGTGAAGGGGGGGGTGGTGCATGGAGCCTCCGACGAGCGCGGGCATTCCCCCGATTCGGGTGCCATCTCCGTCGCCGACTTCAACACCACCGTCGCCGCGGCGGCGGGGCTGCCGTACGAGAAAGAGTTTCACGCCCCCAACGGCCGCCCCTTCAAGATCGGTGGCGGCGGGAGTCCGGTCCGCGAGGTCCTCGCCTAGCCAGTGCAGGGGGGCGGCCATGGCGCTTTCCACCGGGCGCGGATTGGTTCATAATTCCCGGGCTCGATCGAGCGGCTTCACCTTCGCAGAAGCCGCTGCTTGATCGGGCGTCTTTTGACCGACGTCCCGCACTGTCGCGTGGACGTCCACCGCCCACCTTTTTTGGGGATTCGCGACATGCCTGCCCGCACGCCCCTTGACCGTGCCTGTGCCTTCTCGCGCCGCGCCATCCTGTCGATGGCCGTCGCTGCTCTTGCCCTTTCACACCTTGGATTTGGGGGATCGACCGTGACCGCTGCCGACGCCAACAACCCGCGCTGCTTCCTCGACATCACCATTGGCGACAAGCCGGCCGGCCGGGTCGTGATCGAGCTCCGAGCCGACGTGGTGCCGAAGACGGCCGAGAACTTCCGCGCCTTGTGCACCGGCGAGAAGGGCTTCGGCTACAAGGGCTCGTCGTTCCACCGCGTGATCACCGAGTTCATGTGCCAGGGTGGCGACTTCACCAACCACAACGGCACCGGCGGGAAGTCGATCTACGGGGAGAAGTTCGCCGACGAGAACTTCACGCTCAAGCACACCGGTCCCGGCGTCCTCAGCATGGCCAACGCCGGCAAGAACACCAACGGCTCGCAGTTCTTCCTCTGCACCGTTGCCACGCCGTGGCTCGACGGAAAGCACGTCGTCTTCGGCAACGTCGTCGAGGGGATGGACGTCGTCAAGGCGATCGAGAAGGCGGGCTCGCAGAGCGGCAAGACGAGCGCCAAGGTCGTGATCACCGACTGCGGCGAGGTGAAGTAAGCAAGCCGAGCCAATCGCGGAGTGACCGGGCTGCGCTCGAGCGCCCCGGTCACTCCGTCGGCTTTGCGCTTCGAGGATCCGATTGGTCGCTTCCCTTGGAGCCCGCCCTGTGGACTTGCTCCCCTATCCTCGACGCACCGATCGTGAATCGATCGAGGCCGATGCCAGGCATGTCGTCGGCATGACGCCAGAGGAACGTGCGGAAGTTTTCGTGGGGCTGGAAAGAACCATGGAAGCGATTCTCGCCCATCTTCCTCCCGAGGAGCGCCGTCGCCGTCGGGAGGCCTCCCGCACGCTCGATCCCCGCCCCACCCCGTGGTGGAAAAACCTCCGCCGCTCCGCCTGGCCAGACGCCGATGCAGCCGACTGATCTCCCCGCGCTTGCCGATGTCGTGCTGCGACTCAGCAGTCTTTTTGAACACCTCGGCGTGCCCTACGCCCTCGGCGGAGCCGTCGCGGTGAGTTTCTGGGGCGTGCCCCGCACGACCCAAGACGCCGATTGCCTGGTGGCCGTTCCTGCGGTCGCCTACCAGCGGCTGGCCGATGCCCTGAATGCACAAGGCTTCGTGATCGACGGCTCTCCGGCTCCTCAACCGGTGACAGTCGAAGCCCTGCTCCAGCAGGTCCGCGACGATCAATACATGACGCTCGTCTGCCGGGCGACGAGCGTCGAACTTTTCGTACCGATCGTGCCGCTGCAGCACTCCATTCTGAAGCGGGCTGTTGGGAGGTCTTTCCACGGCCATACCGTTCGCGTGACGACGCCCGAGGATCTGATTCTGTTGAAGATGGCGTTCCACCGCCACAAAGACTTGCAAGACATCAAGGGCATCCTCCACATCCAGAAGGGTCACCTCGACCTGTCTTATCTGCGTCAGTGGAGTGCCCGGATGCTCGAAGACTCCGCCGCCCGCGAGCTCGACGCGTTGATCACGACGTACGAAGCAGATCGCCCGGCCTGAAGGCAACGGAGCCGGGGCGAAACGTCACCAACCGCACCGGCACCGGTGGCAAGGCGATCGACGGGGCGAGGTTCGCCGCCGGCCATCGGGCTGCGCTCCAGCTCTCGGTCACTCCGTCGGCCTCGAGTCGGTGAACTCGCGGAAGCGTGCCGCCGCGGGCCAGCCGATCGAGACCGTCCCGGCTCCGACGCTGGGGTATGATCGGGGGATCATGCCGACTCTGCCTTCCTCACTTCGGGTCCTCGTGATCGAGGATGACGCGGCCTCGCGGCAGGCGATCGCCGCGGCCCTCCGCGAATCCCAGCACACCGTCTTCGAGGCGGCCGACGGGCCCGCCGGCCTCGCGATCGCCCTCAAAGAGCCGCTCGACGCGGTCGTCCTCGACTTGAAGCTGCCGCGGATGGATGGAATCCAGCTGCTCTCGAGAGTGCGCGAGGCGAAGGACGTGCCCGTGATCGTCGTCTCGGCCCGACGGACGACCGATGACCGGGTCGAGGCCCTCGAACTCGGCGCCGACGACTATCTCACGAAGCCCTTCGCCATCCGCGAGCTTCTCGCCAGACTCCGGGCCGTTGTCCGCCGGAGCTTGCCCGACACGGCGGCGGAAGTGACGATCAGCGACGTCGTCATCGATTTCGACGCCATGGCTGTCTCGCGCGGCGGAAAACGGATCCCGCTGACGGCGATGGAGTTCGGAATCCTCGCCCACCTTGCCCGCCACCGCGGCGAGGTGGTTCCCCGCGACGTCCTCGAGGCGGCGATCCGGCAGGAGGGAAGCGCGCATGTCAGCAACGTCGTCGACGTCATCATCCTCCGGCTGCGGCGGAAGCTCGGCCGCGATCTGATCACGACGCGGCGCGGCCAGGGCTTCCTCATCGAATGGCAGGACACCCGTGGCTAGCAGCGTGCTTCGCTCGCTCCGCTGGCGGGCGACGATTTCGATGGCCCTGTTTCTGATCGCGATCGCCATCGCGATCCGCTCCGTGAATTACGAGGTGACGCGGGAGATCCTCCTCCGCGACATCGACACGCAGTTGTGGACCAGGCTCGACGCGTTCAAGACCCGGCAACGGTTTGCCCCGGAGACGCTCCTCGGCCCCGATCTCGCGTTCACGGAGCTCGCCCTCCCCGACCTCCGCACCGCAAGCGACCTGAAGCCCTCCGTCGCGATGCGACTGCTGATCCCGTCGGCGGTCAGCGGTCGGCCGTTTCCCTGGTTCGCGGGCGCCTGGCGCGAGGATGGCTCGCTCCTGGCGGCGCTGCGGCTCCCCGAGGGAATCGCCCAGGGAGAGCCATGGCGCGATTCGCTCGAGACCATCCGAACGACGCCCGACGGCAAAGCCCGTCTGGCGGCCTGCCGGGGGAGCGACGGAACGGTGCTGCTCGTCGGCACGCCGCTCGAGCCCCTCGCGCAGGCGATGCGGGAGGTGCTTTGGTTTTACGTCTGGACCGTCGCGCTCGCGATCCCACCGATGGCGCTTGCGATGTGGTGGATCCTGTCGCGGATGATGCTGCCGCTTTCGCGCATCTCCCGCACCGCGGCGACGATCGCGGCCGGAGACTTCGCAGCCCGGATCGACCTGGCCCAGGCCGATTCGGAGCTTGTCAGTATGGCCACCACGCTCAATGGTATGCTCGACAGACTCGAGGCGATCAGAATCTCCCAAGCCCGATTCAATGCCGACGTCGCCCACGAGATCCTCAACCCGATCCACGGCATCCTCCTCCAGGCCGACCTCGCGCAGCAGCGGCCACGAACGACCGACGAGCTGACGCGCACGATCGAGCACTGCCGCGCGCTCGCGCTGCGGATCCAGAAGCTCTCAGAAGCCCTCCTGGCGCTGTCGAAGGCGGAATCGACGGCAGACGGGGCGCTTGCCAGGCTCGACCTCGAGCCGATCGTCGAGGAGGCCGCCACGCAGGTCGAGGATCTCGCCCGGGCACGGCACGTGACGCTTCAGGTCGATTCCCGAAGCGACCTGGTCGTCGGCAACGCCGATCTCCTCCATCAGGTGTTCGTGAATCTGCTCGCCAATGGAATCGAATACAGCCCGGTCGGCGGGGCTGTCGAGCTCGTCATGGCGCGGGCCGGAGAGCGCGTCGTGGTGCGTGTGACCGACCACGGGGAGGGGATCCCGGCCGACCGAGCCGAACAAGTCTTCGAGCGATTCTTCCGTGAAGACCCGTCGCGGGTCACGACAACCGGCGGGCATGGCCTGGGCCTGGCCATCTGCCGGAGCATCGTGCGCGGCCACGGTGGGGACGTGACTTGCCGCCCCACTCCCGGCGGCGGCGCGACGTTCGAGGTGCAGTTTCCCGCGGCTTCCTTGTCGCCCCGGCAAGCTGCAAAAGATGGGCCAGATGGACCGGCGCCTGCCGCGCTCTCCGGCGCGGCTTCACTGGACTCGGAGACTCTGTCGATCCTAGAAGAGACCCGGCGCGAATGGGCCGGGGCTCTTTCCAGGAGGGTGTCGTGAGCAGGAAGAAGACAATCGCCCAGCGCGCCGTGGGGCTCGCCTCGCCGGTCCTTCCGGCTCCGGTCGCCAAGGTCGTCGGCACACGCTGGGGCTCGCGGCTGTTCATTCTCCTCGTGCCGTTCCTCCTCGCGACGGGCGTCCTCACGATCAGCTGGAACAACGGCATCCCGTCGGTGAACTTCGACCGCGCCCGGGCGATGCTCGTCGGCCAGCAGGTGGGCCAGCGGGTCGAGAGTGAGGCACGCCGCGCGGCGCAGGAGTTCAACGGCCAGCAGCAGGAGGAACCGACCTACCAGCAGCCGGCCTACGAACAGCAACCGCAGTCGTGGCAACCGGCGCCGCAGCAGCCCTACCAGCCCCAATACCAACCCCAGCCGCAATACCAGCCCCAGTACCAGGGCTATCAACAGCCGGCCCCTCAGCAGCAGGCCACGCAGCCCTTCGGCCCGCGGGCCTATCGCTAGGCGAGGACTGGCAACGAGCCTCTGGGCAACCAAGGCGCTCCCAACGCCTAAGCGCTGACAAGCGAGGGGTCGCCGGTGCTCCGAGAGCCGGCGTAGGATGCGAGCGCAGCCATGGATGGCGGAGCGAAGCAGGCTCCGAGCGAACGGAGGCCACGAAGGCCGAAGTGAGCGTCCGGCGACGGGGCACGGGCGACCCCGAAGCGCACGCCGGACTTATTTTCGGTGGGTGGCGAAGCTGGAGGTCATCCAGCGGACGGGGCCAGCGACAGACTCCCGCCCGGGCGGGTACGATTTTCTTCCCCCGCGCCCTAGTCCGGCGCGGGCGCGACACGCCCGAGGAGAAGCCATGCGGCACGCCCCGATCGACAACGCCCTGTTCGTCTCTCATCGCCGTCAACTCGTGGGCCAGCTCCCGCCGCGATCGATCGCAATCGTTCACGCCGCCGACATCCTCCCGCAGACCGGCGACGGCACGTTTCCGATCTATCCGGCCGCCGACCTCTTCCACCTCACCGGGATCGAGCAGGAAGAGAGCGTCCTCGTCCTCGCGCCGCAGGCGACCGATCCGGCACAGCGTGAGATGCTCTTCCTCCGCCAGCCGAATGAACACCTCGCCATCTGGGAGGGGGAGAAGCTCACGAAGGAACGGGCCGAGCAGATCTCGGGGATCCCGCGCGTCCGCTGGCTGTCGGAGCTGCCGGGCGTGCTCCATATCCTGATGTGCGAGAGTGAGCGGGTCTTTCTCAATTCGAACGAGCACGAGCGCAACAGCACCGAGACCGATCCGCGCGACGTCCGCTACGCCCGCCAACTCATGGCTCGGTATCCGCTCCACCGCTACGAGCGGCTGGCGCCGATCATGCGACACCTCCGTGCCGTGAAGGATGCGACCGAGGTCGAGCTCCTCCGCCGGGCGATCGACATCACCGACGTCGGCCTGCGGAGGATGCTCTCCTGCCTCAAGCCGGGGGTGATGGAATACGAACTCGAGGCGGAGCTGATCTACGAGTTCACGAAGCACCGGGCGAAGATGGCCTACGAGCCGATCATCGCCTCGGGGAAGAGCGCCTGTGTCCTCCACTACAACACCAACGACCGGGTCTGCCAGGACGGCGAGCTCCTCCTCGTCGACGTCGGCGCCTGCTACGCCAACTACAACGCCGACCTGACCCGCACCTATCCCGTCAGCGGCCGCTTCACCCCGCGGCAGCGCGCGGTGTACGACGCGGTCCACCGCGTCCTCGACGCCTCGATCGCCCGGGCCACCGTCGGCACGACGCCGCGCGACTGGCGCCGGGCTGCCCAGCTCCAGATGAATGACGAGCTTCTCGGCCTCGGCCTGATCACGCCGGAGCAGGTCGCCAAGGACAGCCCCGAGGAGCCGGCTTGCCGAAAGTATTTCATGCACGGCCTCGGGCATTCGCTCGGGCTTGGCGTCCACGACCTCGCGCCGCTCAACGGGCCGTTCCAGCCCGGCTGGGTGATCACCGTCGAACCGGGGATCTACATCCCGGAGGAGGGAATCGGGGTGCGTCTGGAGAACGACGTCCTGGTCACCACCGGCGGCCCGGTCGATCTCTCCGCCCACGTGCCGATCCGGGCCACCGACGTCGAGCAACTGGTCGGCCGGAGCACGAGCGCGCGGGGCTAACAGGCTGTGGAGAACGTGCCCGCCGCTGGGCCGGGTGGCTCCCGGGTCAGTCCCGGTCGCGAAGCTCGTGGAGCCGGGCGGCGGCGGAGCGGCCGATCGAGAACGTATCGGGGCTCCCGGTGAACGACAGGATCGTCTCCTCGCGCGACTTCCAGGTGACGAGCGAGAGCCTGGCGAGGCGGACGATTTGCGATCGGCCGAGCCTGGGGAAAAGGTCCGCCGGCAGGATCTCGGCCCATTCGGCGAGACTGCGACGGACGACCGCGGGCTTGCGTTCGCCAGCGAGGCAGACGCGCGAGTATTTGCCGAGGCCTTCGATCCAGAGAATGTCGTCGCGGCGGAGGATCGCTTTTTTCCCACCGCGGAGCGTGACGGTGAGCGTCGATTCCGCCTCCTTGCCCCATTCCACGGAGGGCGTCGACTCGTTCACTGGACTCGTCGCCGGGAGCAGCTGGGCCACCCGGATCGCCCGCAGCAGGCGCCCCACGGCCACCCCCAGCCGGATCCGGTCGATCGGCTTGAGGAGGTAGTCGACCGCCCCGACCTCGAACGCCGTGACGGCGTATTGCGGATGGGCGGTGATGAAGCAGACGTGCGTCCGATCGGAGAGCTCGCCCAGGAGCTTGAGCCCTGATCCGCCCGGCAACTCGACATCGAGAAAGAGGATGTCGGGGGCATGCTCCTCGAGGACCCGGCTGGCCTGTGCCACATTCCGCACGACGGCGAGGATCTCGATCTCGTGGTGCGCCGAGAGGAGTTCGCGGAGCCGGAGGCTCGCCGAAGGCTCGTCATCGACGAGGAGTGCCGTGGGCATCGCGGGAATCTCTCGGGACGCAGCGACCAAGGAGACCTTCGGGGGAGACCTTCGGACAAGGAGCGGGCTGACCGCCGGAGAGACCGTGGGCGTCGATGCCCTCCGGGCTGCGGCACCGCGAAGCCTGTGCCTCAAGTGTTCCACACGCCCGGGCGTCTGCCGGGCCGCCGTCGAGGTTTGCCCGGCGCTGCGGGGTGTGGCAGAATTGAGGAAGTTTACCGGCTGCACAGGCCGCCAGGGGGAATGCTCAGTCGGCCAGCCCCTGCCTGCGCTGCCCCGCCGATCGACCCTCGAGCCGTGAGGGTCCGCGATCCCGGCCCCCGGCTTGGATCGGCGACGCGGATGACGCCCCAGGAGAGCTGTTCATGGGTGGTTCCGTGTTCCGCGCCCGGCTTGCCGGGCCCGCTTCCCGTCTCTCGCTCCTCCTTGCCACAGGCCTCCTCCAGACGACGGTCGGAGGGGCGGTCGGGCTGGCCGCCGAGAAGCCGATCCGCTTCGACCGTGACATCCGGCCACTCCTCTCCGAGCACTGCTTCGCCTGCCACGGCCCCGGCAAGCAGGAGGCGGGCCTGAGGCTCGACGACGGCCCCGCGGCGTTTGCGCCCCTCGGGAGCGGTGACCGGGCGATCGTCCCGGGAGACACCGCGGCCAGCGCTCTGATCGCCCGGATCGTCGCCACCGATCCCGACACCGTCATGCCCCCGCCACATTTCCACAAGGAACTTTCGGCGGCCCAAAAGGATCTCCTCACGCGCTGGATCGCCGCTGGAGCCCCCTACGAACAGCATTGGTCGTTCCGGAAGATCGTCCGCCCCGAGGTACCGGCCGCACCGGGCGAGCCCGCCAACCCGGTCGATCGCTTCCTCGAGGCACGCGTGGCGGCCGAGGGACTCCCGCTCAACGGTGAGGCCGACCGGCCGACGCTCATCCGCCGCGTCACCTTCGCGCTCACCGGCCTGCCGCCGACCCCCGAAGAGGTGGCGGCCTTCGTCGCCGATCCCGCCCCCGACGCCTACGACAAACTCGTCGACCGGTTGCTTTCCAGCCCCCACCATGGCGAGGAGATGGCCCGCCACTGGCTCGACGTCGCCCGCTATGCCGACACCCACGGCCTCCACCTCGACAACGAGCGCCACATGTGGGCCTACCGCGACTGGGTCGTGAAGGCCTTCAACGACAACCTTCC
>JBIIQL010000284.1:0-5308 GCA_044342095.1 Pirellulales bacterium | reverse complement strand
CCCAGCCGGGGTTCACTTGATTGACCCGCACGCCATCCTCGCGGAAGAGCGTGTCGCCGAGGTTGCGGGTGGCGGCTTGGAGAGCCGCCTTGGAGAGGCTGTAGGGGAGGAGATTCGGCTCGCCGCAGTGGGCGTTGACGCTGCCGATGTTGAGGACGCTGCCGTGCGTCGCCCGGAGGTGGGGCAGGGCGGCGCGGGTGAGCTCGAGTGGCACGAGCACGTTCACCGCCATGATCCGCTCGAAGAGGTCGCGCGTCGTCGTGGCAAGATCGCCCGAGGCGACGATCGCGGCGTTGTTGACCAGGCCATCGAGCCGGCCGAACGTCTTCACCGCGAGGTCGACGAGCCGCTCCGCGCAGCCGGGCGCGGAAAGGTCCTCGACATGGACCACCGCGCGCCCTTTGCCGTGCCGGGCCACGAGCTCCGCGGCGACATCGCCGGCGAGATCGGCCTCGAGGCCGTGGATGACCACGCTCGCCCCTTCGGCCGCGGCTCGGCGGGCGATCGCCGCGCCGATCCCGGTGGCACTACCGGTGACGATCACGACTTTGCCTGCGAGGCGCATGGGGGTGTTCCGTGGTGGGGATCAGCGGGGGGCGAGGACGCTCTTCACGACATGGCCAGCGTGCATCTGCTCGAAGGCCTCGTGCCACTTTTCAATCGGCCAGACGCCGCCGATGATCGGCTTGACGTCGAGTTGGCCGCTGGTGAGGAGCGCGAGGACGCGCTCCCAGATCGGCCAATTGTGGCTGTAGCTCCCCTGGAGCGTGACGTTTTTCTGAACGAGCGGGTCGAGCGAGATCCCCAGCGGCTGCTTCCCCCAGCCGACCTTGCTGATCCAGCCGGCGGGGCGGACGATGTCGAGGGCGATGGCGAGCGTGGCACTGACTCCGGCGGCATCGATGACGCCGTCGCAGCCGAGGCCGTCACGGCCATTGGCCCAGTCCTTCGGGCTCCCGATCACCACCTCGCAGCCATAGGTCTTGGCGACGGCGAGCCGCCCCTTGTCGGCCTCCAAGCCGACGACCGCCACCTCCGCGCCGCACAGCCTCGCCATCGCGGCACAGAGGATGCCGATCGTGCCGGGGCCGAGGACGACGACCCGGTCCCCCGGCTCGATGTGGGCATTCTTGACGGTGGCGTTGTAGGCGACGCAGCAGGGCTCGGTGAGGCAAGCCTGCTCGAAGGGGAGGCTGTCGGGGACGCGGTGGAGGATCCGCGCCGGCACGCGGACAAACCGTGTCATCGCGCCATTCACGCCGTATCCAAACCCCTTCCGGGTGGGGTCGAGGTTGTAGAGGCCGCGGCGGGTGAGCGGGCTGTCGGCCGAGATGATCGCGGCGGTCTCGCTCACGACCCGGTCCCCCGGCTTCCAGCCCTCGACCGACTTCCCCACTTCGGCAATCGTGCCGCCGAACTCATGGCCGAGGACGACCGGGTAATTCACCTGCCAGGAGTGGTCGCCGGTCCATTGGTGGAGGTCACTGCCGCAGACGCCGACATTGGCGACCTCGAGGAGGACGTCGCTGTCGCCGATCGTCGGCCGCTCCATCGGACGGAGCTCGACGCTTCCGCGGGCGGCGCCGAAGTTCACGACTCCAGGGGACGACTGGCTCATCGGGAACTCTCCGGGATCTGTGGCTGGAAAGAGGCTGTGCGACGACTTACGAGGGAACGGTCTCGAGCGATTCGGTCAGGCCCGGGCCGGCACCGGCTGGGAGTGAACGGCGTCGCAGATCATCCGTAACGAGGCTTCGAGGTTGCCGTCGGCCGTTTTGAAGGAATCGGCGTCGATTGTCAGCGGCGCCCCGAGGACGACCAGCGGCGCTCCGTACTGCGGGCACTGGATCGCCTGCTCGAGCGACAACCCACCGACGGCCTGCACCGGAATGGTGACGGCGGCGACCACCTCGCGGAGCTGGTCGAGCGGGCTCGGCATCCGCTTGCCCGCCGCGGCGATCCCACGCCGCTCGTCGTACCCGACATGGTGGATCACGTAGTCGCAGCCGAGGTCCTCGAGCCACTTGGCCCCGGCGACCATGTCTTCACAGATCATGTTGTCGCCCATCACGCCGACGCCGAAGTCGGCCCCGGCCTTGACGACGCACTTCACCGTCTCGGCGTGGGCCCTGGCCATGACGACGACGTGCGTCGCGCCGGCCTTGGCCATCATCTCCGCCTCGAGGTAGCCGCCGTCCATCGTCTTGAGATCGGCGACGATCGGCACGCCCGGAAACGCCTGCCGCAGGGCGCGGACGCCATGGAGCCCCTCGGCCAGGATCAGCGGCGTCCCCGCCTCGAGCCAATCGACCCCGGCACGGATCGCCAGGGCCGCGGTGTCGAGGGCCTCGTCGATGTTCGTGAGGTCGAGGGAGATCTGGACGATCGGCCGCGTGATCGGCGTGCGCACCATCGGGGAAATGCCTTTGGAGGAGAGGAAACGCGGAACAGAGACCCCGGCAACGACCGACCCCGGGAGTGGTTTCTCCCGGGGCCGGTGTGGTTGCAGAGACGACCGGGCGGTGGCCGCGATCAATCGTTGTATTCGTACTTGAACTTGCCCGGCGTCGGGACGGGGTAGGTGTAGTCGGCGAGGAGCCGCACCGGGGCGGGGGAGTCGGCCTTGAAGTCGGCCACGCCGGCGGTGAGGTCGTAGTCGCCGTTCAAGAGCCCGTCATAGGTGACGAGCTTGCCGGTGTGGGCCGCGATCCGCCCCATCGCCGTGGCGAGGCTCGCCTCGGCCCCACGCACCGCCTCGTTGTAGGGCTTGTCGTTGATGATCGCGTCGACGAGGTGTTCCCATTCCCGGCGGTAGGGATTCGGCTCCGGCTGCTCGGCCGTCCAGAGGAGTTTGTCCTTGTCCTCCGCCTGTCCCTTGTAGATGGCGCAGCGCGCCGGCGAGTGGCCGCTGGCGGAGATCGTGAACGCCCCCTTCGTGCCCCGGCCGAAGACGCCGAACTTCTGGTCGCAGTTCTTGATATGGCGGCCGGAGTAGAAGAACTTCGTGCCGTCGGGGAAGGTGTATTCGACGGCGTAGCTGTCGAAGTTCTGGTCGTCCATCTTCCCCTTCACGTGGCGGCCGCCGGTGGCCTCGGCCGTCACCGGCCACGCCCCCTTCATCCAGCAGACCTCGTCGATGTGGTGGACGTAGTAGTCGCTGTAGATGCCTCCCGACGCCCACAGGAAGCCGTGGAAGCGGCGGATCTGCCAGAGGATCTCGCTCACCCCCTCCGGCGGCCCGGGGAACAGCTCGGGGCTCTGGGCCGGCGTGTGCATCCGGTAGCCGCGGAAGTCCATCAGCTCCCCGGCCTCACCGTTCTGGAGCCGGTCGTAGAGTTCCTGGCGGCGGTCGCAGTGGCGGCACATCAGGCCGACGCCGACTTTCAGATTCTTTTCGTCCGCTTTCTTGGCAAGCTCGATGATCCGCTTCGTGCTGGGGCCGTCGATCGAGACCGGCTTCTCCATGAAGGTGTGCACCCCCTTCTCGATCGCGTAGGCGAAGTGGGGGGCACGGAAGGCGACCGGCGTGGCGAAGATCGCGATGTCGCCCGGCTTGAGGTAGTCGATCGCCTCCTTGTAGGCGTCGAAGCCGACGAACACGCGCTCATCGGGGACGTCGAACTTCCCCTCGAACTGCTCGCCGATCGAGCGGCGGACGATGTCGGCCCGCTCCTTGAAGACATCCGCCATGGCGACGAGTTTGAGGGGCGCCCCCTGGACGGAAAGCGCATCGACCGCCGCGCCGCCGCCACGCCCGCCGCAGCCGATGAGGGCCAGGCGGATGGCGTCACTGCCGCCGGCGAACACCTTCGGCACGTCGGCCTTCTCCTGGGCTCCCGCCTTCGTGGCGACACCGGTCAGGGCCGCGCCGGCGACGGTGGCTGTCGTCGTGTCGAGGAACTGCCGGCGGTTGCTCTTCGCGCTCGTGGTGGAACTCTTGGAAGACTTCGCTTCGTCGCGGGGCATGGGTGTCCTCGGGTGTGGGCGGATCCGGACAGCCGGATGTCGGTGGCCAAAGCCAGCGGCAGCCTGCGTGGTTCGGGAGGTCTGGGCACGGCACGAAAGTCGATGCCGTCGGGAAGACCTTGCAGATTGTGTGCAAGATATCGGCTCCCCCGGGGGCAATTCTAAACCCTTGCCGGGATCGCTGAAAGCATCAGGGGCCGCAGGACCGGCTCGTCGGCCGCCCTGTGGGGCCCAACGGCTCACCGAACCGGGGGGCTTGGTTCGCGAGACGAGTCCCGCAGAAGTCCCTGCGACGGTGAGCGGCAGAGGGGCTTCGACCGCGCCTTCGCCGGGTCGGGGCTGCCCGTGCCCCGTCGCCGGACGCTCGCTACGGCCTTCCAAAGCCTTCGCTCGCTCGGACCCGCCGGCGCTTCGCCATCCATGGCTGCGCTTGTCGGCTACGCCGGCTCACAGAGCACGGGCAGCCCCTCCTGATGACGATTTCTGAGGGAGAGTGGGGATCACTGTATGGAGGAAAACGGCGCTCACGCCCCGAGTTCGCAGACGGCGTAGCAGATCATGTGGAGGATGTTCATCTGCGCGTCTTCGACGCGGCCGTAGTGGCCCTCCTCGATGACGAGGAGATGGTCGGCAAGCGGCGCGACCTTCCCCCGCTTCCCGCCGACGAGCGCGAGCGTTTCGAGTCCATGCTCGCGGGCCCACTGGCAGGCGGCGACGAGGTTCGGCGAGTTGCCACTCACGCTCGAGAGAATGAGGAGATCCCCCTTTTCGGCGTGGTTCGTGAGTTGGCGGACGAACACGTCATCGAAGGTGAAGTCGTTGCCGATCGCGGTCATCCAGGCGGTGTTGTCGGCGATGCAGAGCACCTTGAACGGCCGCGGCGCGGCGGCCGAGGCATTCTTCCCCAGATCGGTGGTGAAGTCGGCGGCGTTGGCGGCATTCCCACCGTTGCCGCAGACGAAGATCCGCCGCCCTTCGCGGCCGGCCTTCTTTACCACCTCGATCGCAGCGGCGATCTCGGCCGGCGGCACGGAGCGGATCGCCCGATCCTGCGCGGTGACGTAGTCGGCGATCCAGTCGAGCGTGGCAGTCGGCGGAACGGGCATCGTGGAGCTCCGGGAGGTGGCGAGCGATCGTTCTATCCTATCGCTGGAACGTCTGGCCCGTCGAAGGGGGGCGCGCGAGGCAAGCCCGCTGCCGTTGGTCGACAAAACCCCTCCACGGACTCTCTCCACCGGGTTGTCCGTGGCATCCGGCGGCGAGGCGGGGCATTCGTCGCTTCCTAGGTGTCTGGCCGGAGCCCAACGCCGCTGTCGCGTTTTTCCCGCGGCATTTGCCCCGT
>JBIIQL010000283.1:0-5310 GCA_044342095.1 Pirellulales bacterium | reverse complement strand
GGATCGACCTTCCCGTCGGCCCCTTCCTTCGGCGTCTCGATGATCACCGGGATGGCGGCCAGACGCGGATCGCTCATGAGAAGCCTGAAGGCCTCCAGGCCGATCTCCCCTTCGCCGATCGCCTCGTGACGGTCGACCCGGGAGCCGAACGGCTTCTTCGAATCGTTGGCGTGGATCACCTTGAGACGCGCGAGCCCGATGAGGTGGTCGAAGGTGGCGAGCGTGGCGTCGAAGTCGGCGGCCGGGGCAAGCGGATAGCCGGCGGCGAAGACATGGCAGGTGTCGAGGCAGACGCCGACGCGCGGGGCGCACGCACCGGCGGCATCGATGACGGCGAGCATCGCTGCGATCTCCTCGAAGGAGTCACCCAGACAGGAGCCCTGACCGGCAGTGGTCTCGATGAGGATGCCGGCGCCGAGCGACGAGGTCTGCTCGAGGGCCGCGGCGATCCCCTCGGCCGCGCGGGCCACGGCGACGGGCCGGGCTTGAGCCCCGGCGGCCCCCGGGTGAGCGACGACCCAGGGGATCCCCAGTTGCTCGGCACGCTCGAGTTCGAGGACGAGCCCCGCGATCGACTTGTCGCGGAGGGCATCGTCGGCCGAAGCGGGATTGATGAGATACGAGTCGTGGACGACCACGCAGCCCAACCCGGCCGCGCGCACCGCCGCTCGGAAAGCCTCGGCTTCCGCGGGAGGAATCGGGGCCGCGTCCCAGCGGTTGACGTTGCGGGTGAAGATCTGGAGGCCCTGGCAGCCGGTCTCGACGGCCCGATCGACCGCTTTGGAGAGGCCGCCAGCGACCGACTGATGGGCGCCGAGGAGACGCGTGGGGCCTGAAGGGAGCGGGGGCGACGTGGCGGGAGTCGGTCGGGAAGCGGCGGCCTTGGTGGGCTTGCGGGGCATGGGGTGACCGGACTCGATCCGGGGCCAACGGGTTGTGGAAAAGGTTTCCGCCGCTGGATGCGGCGGCGGTCGACGGCGTGGAAAGAGGTCAGCGATGACTTTTTCCACGGACATCAAGGGGTGTCCGGCGGGCGCCCGAACGCGCCTGGATCGGAGGAAGTGCTGCCAACGAGCGATTGATTTTGACGGATTTCCTCGCCGTCGTACACTTACCACGCTTGAACCCTCCTGGAGGCGTCGACGTGGGGAACGCGGTCTGGTTCGTCGTCACCGTGGGGGTGGCTGCCCTGGCAGGGGTCGCCACGTCCCTCGCCATGCGCCCCATTCGTCTGGCCCGTCTCGCCGAGAAACTCGCCCGCGCTCAACGCGATTTCCATCGCCAGCGTGAGCAACTCGAGGCGAAGTTCATCGACCGTGCCGCCGGCACGGGGAAGCCGCGTGGGCTCCGCTGGAGCGACGTCCACTTCGACGACGACGTCCTCTATGTCCGCGAGCGACGCACCGGCTGCCTCAAGGCTCTCGTGGCGATCGAGGTGTCGTTCGAGGCGATCGAAGGAGGGGGGATGGAAGAGGTCGAGGCGGTCTCGACGGTCCGTGCCGCCACCGCCGAGTTTCTCTACGACACCAACCGTTGGGTCACCGAGGGACGGGTCTATTTCAATCTCCTCCCCACCGCGACGGTGAAGTATCTCGGCTCCGACCTCGAACTGGTCGCCGAGGAGCATGGCGGCTCGCGCGGCTGAGTCGGGCTGCCGTCGCGCTGTGTCCCGAGGCCGAAGCGGCAGCATTGCCCTTGGAGCGTGGGCCTTACCGCAGGCAGTTCAGGAAGGCTGGCCTGAAGGCGTAGGCTGCGGCCTTTGCGGCAGCAGTGGCATCTGCGGTTCCTCCGGCCACTCTTCCTGTTGGGCAGACCCTGCGGGCGCCGATACCAAGGGCGTGCGCCTCATGGTTTCGAGATGGACTCGAGGCGAGACCGCTTTCCCGGCGTCGGAGGACGCGACGTTGCGCGGACTGCTACAGCAAGTCTCGGTGCTGGTCGTGGCCGCAGGCTTGGCGTGCGCCTGCGGTGATGCCCTCGCGCAGGGGCTGCAGAAGCTGCAGAGCCTGCCGAAGTCGTTCTCCCTGCCGGTGGCCGATGCCGAGGTGCCGGCGCACGAAAAGGCCTGCCGCCATCTCGCCCGGGCGGAGGACTACGCCAAGCAGTCGGCAGAGCTGGCTGCGGAGGGTAATTGCCGGGCGATCGACGGCTATTTCGCCGCCACCGAAGCCGCCTGGAACGCCATGTGGCTCTGTCCAGACGATCCAGACCTCGTCCGCGAGGCGGCCGAACTCTACGCCTGCGCGCTCCAAGGGCTGCTCGAGTCGGCGACGGCCCACGGGCGGCTCGACTGCCGTGGGCTGCTCGTCGGGCCGGAGTGGGGGCCGATCGTCGTGCCGATCGAGATGCGGGGGATGCAGATCCCGGCCTCGGCGATCGAGCATGTCGAGGCGACGCCCCCTCCCGGCGACAAGCGGATCAAGCGCCGCCATGAACGGGGGGGCTTCGGCTTGCCGGTGAGTGTCCGCGTGGCAACGCCGGCCGATCGGGAGGGCAACCGAATCCTCGCGCCCAAGCGTCAGAGCCTCGCGGCGACGGCCGTGCTCCGCTTCATGAAGCCTGCCGACGAGAACGTCCTCGAGGCCTTCTCGGGGCCGCTGGCGCGCGATCACGCCCCCGCGATCCTCGATCTCGTCAATCCGATGGAGATCGCCGCGGTCGATCTTGGGCCCGCCCGCCCGCTCCTCGCCGCCGACCTGACGGCGCCGCTTCTCGACATGCTCGGCGGGATGCCGGCCAACGACAACGTCATGAACTTCCTCAGGCCGTACGGGAGCGCCGACACCCGCCCGCGGCTCGAGCTCCTCGAGCCCCACCGTCCCGGCCGCGTCCCGGTGGTCTTCATCCACGGCCTCGGCAGCGACGAGGGAACCTGGTTCGATCTCCTCAACGAGCTCCGCGTCCGCCCCTGGTTTCTCAACCGTTTCGAGCCCTGGCTCTTCCACTACCCGACCGGGGCCTCGTTCCTCCAGACCTCCGCCGAGCTCCGCCGCCAACTGACGGCGACGGTGCGGCGCTTCGATCCGGAGGGGAAGGATCCGGCGATGCAGCACCTCGTCCTCGTCGGCCACAGCATGGGGGGGCTCCACGCCAAGCTCCAGGTCATCGAGCCGGGAACGGCGCTGTGGGATTCGGTCGCCTGCGTCCCCTTCAACGAGGTGCGGATGCGGAGTTCGATCCGTCGTCAGGTGGCACCGGGCTACTTCTTCAAGCCGCTCCCGTTCGTGAATCGGGTCGTCTACATCGCCACGCCGCACGCCGGCAGCTCGCTGGCGTCGCTTGCCGTGGGGCGCGTCGCCTCGGCGACCGTCCAGCAACCGGAAGAATAGCTCGCCATCCATCGCGAGGTCCTCGGCGGCAACCCGGGGGCGTTTCATAGCGACTATGTGCGCGCTCCCCCAACGACGGTCGACATCCTCGAGCCGAAGTCACGAATCCTTCAGGCACTCCACGGCCTGCGGCCCTCGTGCCGGGTGACGATGCACTCGATCATCGGCAATGGGGTCACCTGGCCGTTGAGCGGCCCCGGCGACAACGTCGTGCCGGTGACGAGCGCTCGGCTGCCAGGGGTGGTCAGCGAGGTCTACGTTCCGTCGGTCCACACCGAGATCCACCACCATCCGATCACCGTTCTCGAGATGGAGCGGATCCTCGGCGATCACCTCCGCGAGAACGGGCTGTGAGTTTTTGGTGAGCGGGGCGTCGTCTCTCGTAGACTTTCCGGGGGCGTTCCGTCCGTGCCGGTCGTTCTTCGGAGGAGATTCCCGATGCACTCGTTCCATCCCCGCACGCGACTCACCCGGCAGCGGATCCCGCGGCGCGGCTTTCTCACTGACAGCGCCGTGGTCGTCGCCGGAGCACTGGGGAGCGTGGCGGGCGCCGCCGATCTGGGGCGGGCGCGGACGGTGTCGATCTTTCACACGACCGACCTCCACGGCCGGATCCTCCCCACGAGCAGCTACGAGGGGCTCGACGACGTCGGCGGCTTCGCCCGCGCGGCGACCTGCATCCGCCAGTGGCGCCGGGAATCGCCCCATTCGCTCACCGTCGACGTCGGCGACGTCGTTCAGGGGACTCAAGCGAGCATGGCCCGCGGCGGGCAGTTGATGTTCGAACTGTTCAATGCCCTCGGCTACGACGCCTGGACGCTCGGCAACCACGACTTCGACTGGGGGCCGGAGAAGCTCGAGGCGAATCTCGCCCTCTCCAAGGCCGCGGTCCTCACGGCGAATCTCGAACGCGGTGGGAAGGCCGCCGGGGCCTTCGACGGCGCGTGGGAGAAAGTCGTGCCGTGGACGATCCGGGAGATTGGTGGCTTCAAGATCGGCCTCGTCGGCCTGATCACGCCGGGCCTCGCCTCGTGGCTCGATTCCGAAACGCTCGGCGGCACCGCCGCCACCGATCCTGGCCCGGCGCTCACGCGCGCGGTGGCCGAGTGTCGCGATGCCGGGGCCGAGGCGGTCGTTGTCCTCGGCCACATGGGCTGGCGCTTCGAGGACGACTACGCCAATCCGGTCCGGGGCATCCTCACAGGTGCCAAGGGGGTCGACGTCTACCTTGCCGGGCACTCCCATCAGAACAGGCCGGCGTGGTTCGTCGACGACGTCCTCTGCACGCAGGCGAGCTATTACGGGGTCCACTGCGGCCGCGTCGATCTGACGTTTGATCTCGACGCCCGCAAGCTCGTCGATCGGCGCGTGTTCACGCTCCTCATGGACGACCGCTACGAGCTCGACCCGGAGGTGATGGAACTGGCCCGCCCCGATCTCGCCGCGGCCGACGAGCAATTGGCCCGACCAGTGGCGACGGTGACGGCGACGATCAAGGGAAAGGGGCGGGGGAGCCGGCTCGGATCGCTGTTTTGCGAGTCGTTCGCCGCGGCGCTAGCGAAGCATGGCACGCCAGTCGAGGGCGTCTTCCACGGGACGTTTTTAAGTGGCGATCTGGCAGTCGGCCCGCTCACCGTCGCCGATTGCTGGAAGCTCATCCCGTATGAAAATCTCCTCGTCGTCGCGGAGCTCTCCGCGGCGGAGCTTGTCGAGGTGGTGGCCGAGGATGCCGGTGACCCGCGGAGCGACCGGACGCTCTGGCCGTTTACGGTGGTGAAGGACTCGGCCGGCCGGCCGGCGGGGCTCGAGCGCGATGGCGTGCGGGTCGATCCTGGCCGCCGGTTCAAAATCGCCGTCAACAGCTACGACGCCCAGTCGGGCGGCCGCCGGCTGCCGAAACTCCAGGCGCTCCTCGAAGCGCCGCAGGCGAAGCGCACGCTCATCCCGATCGACACCCGCTCGGCCTTGATCGCGAGCCTCC
>JBIIQL010000282.1:0-5311 GCA_044342095.1 Pirellulales bacterium | reverse complement strand
CTCCATGGCCGTCGGCAAGCCTTCACCAGGGCTGAAGCGGACTTCACACGGATCGGCATCGGGGGTCGGCCAGAGATCGATGCCGAGGACGAAGCCATCTTCGGCGACGAGGAATCTCCCCTCGACCGACGCCGCAGCGGTATCGAGCACATCGACGAGCCGGGCACCGCCAGGGGTGCCGGGTGCGGCGGTCAGGTCTCCCGCGTCCCCCGGCTCTCCAGCCGGTGGCTCCGTGGTCCAGTGGGGAACGGTGCCCCAGTAGGTCGTTCTCCCGAGCGCTCCAGGTCCCTCGCGGAGGAGACGCCGCCAGAGGACGAGCGCCGCAAGCAAGCCTCCGCTTCCCGGCGGAGCCGGCGTGGCATCGAGTTCACCCGTGGCGTCGATCGAACTGGTCCCCGTCGGCAGGTCGATCGTGGCACGCTGATCGGAGAGTTCGATCCGGAACGGCTGTCCCTTCTCGAGACGCCCCGACACCACCCAAGGGGCATCGCCGGCAGGGAAAGGATGCCTGGCCGCCACGCTCCGTGCGACCCGATCCCGCTCGACGATGTTGAAGTGGAAGTTTGTGAATCCGTTCCGCGGCTCGTAGAGCCCGGCAAGCGCCGGAGGGAGCACGATCTCCGGCTGCTTTCCATCGCCGTGGGGCGCGGGATCGCCGGGGCGGCCGGGACGCTTTCCCTCGCCATCCTCACCCGGTCCCCCTGGCGGCTTCTCGGGCCCCTCGGCTTCGGCGCCGCCGGAGACGATCTTCGCCAATTCCCCGGAGGTATGGAGGCCGGCGAGCCGCACGAGGACCTCGCGACGGCGTCCGGAACGACGGTAGACCAACGGCACCCGCCACCCGGCGGGAAGCGTGCCGAGGATGTTCTTGAGCGCGTTGACGGTCCGCACCGGCCGGCCCGCCAGCGCCACCACCTCGTCGTCATACCGCAGCCCACGCCGGTAGGCATCGGAGGATTCGAGGATGTCGGAGACGACCACCCGCCCGTCGTCAGCCGTCGCGACGGTCGCTCCGAGCGTGGCATGATCGACGAGCCGTCCACCTTTGAGGCAGCCGAGAAACTGGCGGAGTTGGTTCGAGGAAATGGCGTAGCCGACGCCGACATTCACCCGCCCGCGCTTCTCGAACGAGGCCCGGCCGTTGACCCCGATCACCCGTCCCTCCGCGTCGAACAGCCCGCCCCCTGAATTGCCGGGATTGATGGCGGCGTCGACCTGGAGGCAATCGGCGTATTCGAGGATCGTCCCGGCCGGGAATTGGTACCGACGCGTTCCGGAGACGATGCCAGCGCTGATCGAGGGGCGGAGGTCGGTGGCGAGGAGAAACGGGTTGCCCGCCGCGAAACAGAAATCCCCCACCTCGACGAGATCACTGTCGGCGAGTTCCGCGAAGGGGAAGTCGTCGCGGCCGACGAGTTTGACCAGCGCCACATCCCCCGTCGGGTCGAGTCCGACGAGGACGGCGTCATAGAGCTTGCCGTCAGAGAGGCCGCACTTCATCGCCACGCCGGCAGGCTGGACGACGTGGAAGTTCGTGAGGGCGTAGCCATCGGCGCTGACGAGCACCCCCGAGCCCCCCCCCGCTTCGCCCGCGAAGATCGCCACGGCCGCTCTCGCCCCCCGCGCGATCGCCTCGATCCGCGCCTGCTCCGCGGCCCGCACCGCTGGCGGGATCTCGGCCGCCGGCATCTCTCTCGTGGAAAGAAGCATGACGGCCCACACGACGCTCCAGACGGCGATCCGGACGATCTCCGTCATCGAGTGTAAAGCCGTCGATGGCCGCCCCCGGCAGCGAAAGCGCGGCCAACTCGACACCTCGCACCGACCCAGGAACCTCGAGTTCATTGTTCGACCGCCGGGGAGGTGAATCGGATCGGGCAACCGGCATCGGAAGCGCTGACGAAATCGACGGTCACGCCCAAGCGGCGTCCTCCAGCCACATCGACATCGATCGGAATCCCTTCGGCCGCTCCGGGCTCGGAAGAAACGGCGTCGACCCGTCGGCGGAACACCTCCCGGTCATCCACCGAGACGACCACCTCGGAGCCTCCCACCGCCCGTCCGCCACCGGCCGGAGCGATCGTCGCCCGGAAACGGCGTCCCTCCGGCGGCAGTCGCCAGACGGCCTGCGTTCGTGGACGGATCACGAGTCCGGGACGGGCGCCCCCGTCTCCCGCAGCGACGGCCCGCGGCGCGAAATAGCTCGCCAGCCCGGGAACGCGCGCCAGTTCACCGAACCACGGCTCCACCTCGAGTCGCTCTGGAGCCAGCCCGATCAACGACACCGTCCGCCCCGCCGCCCAATCGAGCCTCACGACCGCATCCCCGGGCAGGCTGATGTCACCGTCGAGGAGGAGCTTTTCCGGGGTCCAGGCGATCTGCCCGGCCCGCAGCGCCCCGCCCGCGAGATCGACCGCCACGGAGGCCACCGCCTTCCCGGCCCCCCCGCGCTTCGTGGCTGGATCTCCGCGGAGCCAATGGATGCCAATCACCTTCGAACGCTTGACGGGGATCGTCTCCTCGTCGAGGACGACCGTGATCGATTCCGGCCCGACCGACTTGATCGCGCATTCGACGAACTCATGGGCGGCCGCCGTGCCGACGACGAGAAGATCGCTTTCGATGGTCTCGGGAAGCGCCGACAACCAGGCGGCGCCGGGCGCCTGGGCATCGTCATCGGCCTGCCGCCAAGCGACACTGCGGACCTTCGCGACCGGAATCTCCCCCCGTCCGTCCGGACGGACGAGGGTCACGACGGCGTCTTCCCAGGCGAGATCATCACCGTCGATCCACGAGCCATCGACGAGCGCGACCCGTACCCGACCGGCCGCTCGACTCGGGGGCGACTCCCGCTCCACGAGGCGAACGGTGTCGATCGGCACGCTCCGTTCCTGCCCGGCGGCATCGATCCGCAAAGCCGTACCGTCGAGCGCCAGAAGTGTGCCCGACGCAGGATCTCCGTCGGTCTGCTCGATCCGAAGAGAAATGGGCTCCACCGCGCGGACGTTCCCCCCCGCCACAACGCCCATCCACAGGGCGTTCCAGATCAGACTCCGGAGCCATCGCCCCCCCGGCGGGCTCCGCCGGAAGCGCGGGCCCTCGGGGAATGTGGAGGTCGTCGCGGACGGTGTCTGCATCGAATGCCTCGGTTCCGCGGCAGGGGATCGGCCTGGCGCTCGGCCTGCCCCGGTCATGGATTCGCCTCGCCGGCGGCGAGGCGTTTGAAGTACTGCTCGATCGCTTCCCGATAGTGGGCCGGAAACTCGCGGCCGATCTGCTGGAGGGCCTGCTCGCGCTCGTGGGGAGGGAGATTGCCCCAGCCCTCGCCGTCGCCGAGATCGCGCCGCGTCACCTCGCCCGCTCCCTGGCCGCCAGCGATGCGGCTGTCATCCATCGGCTTGCCGTTCCCGGAGTTGCCCGATCCGGGCGCCCCACCGCCGCCGGACTGCTGGTTCTGCTTTTCTTCGATGGCGGCGATCAGCTTGTCGAGCGACTCGATCACCCCATCCTGCACCTGCCGAGTGACCGGCCCGGCGCGCCCTTGGCCGAGCCGGCGGGTGATGTCGCGCATCCGCCTGGCGATGTGATCGAGCGACTCCTCTTCGAGTCCCGTCATGTCGGCCCGGAGGAGCCTCGCGACCCGCTCGTAGCGGACAGGAATCTCGCTCGACCGCTCGAGCAACCGGTCGAGCGAAGCGAGGCAGTCATCGGCCCGCAGCAACCAGTGCTGGCAGGCCGCCGTGTGGAAGAGGAGCGAGGCCGGATCGACAACCGCCTCCGGCTCGAGCCCTGTAAGGACGACAAGGCCGTCGTCGAAGCGCTCCTGACGGACCAGTTCTCGCCCCAACCAGAGCCGCACGACCCCCCGCTCGAAAGCGTCGGTGGCCTCTTCGGCAACCCAGGCCGGCAGGGCTGCCGCCGTCACCGGCGGGACGCCCGGCGTGGCCGGCACGACGGCGAGGACCGGCAGACAGCGAGGGTCGGCCTCGGTGACGGCCCCCATGACGACGTCGAGACGGTCGAAGGCTGGATCGGCGCCCCGCTCTCCCCACAAGGCGAGCGCCGCTTGACGCCGCTCCGGCGGGAGGCCGGAGCGTTCGAGCCAGGCTTGGAGCGACTGCTCGACGTCATCACGGGAAGGGATCTTCCAGGTCGGAGGCTTGGCGAGATCCGCGCCATCCGCGGCGGCAGACGCCGGCGGCGCCGGGGTGTCGTCGGCGCGCACGGTGCCAGATCCGACGGCGATCACCGTCAGAGCCAGGACCCCGAGCCAGGACGCACGGGCAGCCGAGGCCGCCGTGATCGCCGCGTTCCAGGTTGATGTCTTCATCGCTTGCCCCTCATTCCGTCAGGCCGCTGACGATGTCGTGCGCGGCCCGTTCGATCTTCCGCTGCCGATCGGAAAGCCGCCGGACCGCGTCGAGCAGTTCGGGCTCCTCCGCAGTTTCAGCCCCTTCACCGAGGACCTGCGAAAACCGACGCGTCCGCGTGTTCACGCGCATCTGCAAAGACCGGATCATCTTCAACTCGGAAAGCTTGTCGACCAGCGGCTGTTCGCCGGGCTCGGCGGGGCGGCCGCCGGCGGCCCCCTTCTGCTGTTGCTGCTGCTCGCGTTGGGCCTTCTCGAGCGCCGCGACCATCTCCTCGAGGCTCGCGACGATGTCCTGGATGATGCCCCGGGTGGTGCCGCCGACGTCGCCACGCCCGAGACGGGCGGCGGCCTGCGTCGCATCATCGCGAACCTGCTCGAGTGCCTCCGGGATCGCCACGGCCGAGCCGTCGTCGCGGACGAGGGTCAGCGCCTTGACGGCGTCGGCGCCGATCGCCGACTGCTCACGACCGAGCCGTGCCGCCTCGAGCTCCCGCTCGCGTTCCCGGTCGGCCGTCGGCTCGGCGGCGATCCTTTCGGCCGCGGCGAGAACCGCCTTCTCGGCCCGGAGCATCGCGCGGAGACGGGTCTCGAGTTGCACAAGCAGCCGTTCGACCTCCTGCTCGCGCATCTGACGGAGGATCTCCTCGAGCTCCGCGCGGGCCGTCTCCAACTCCTCGATCGCCTTTTCCTGTTCCTGCCGGGCATTGCGGCGCTTGGCGTTCTCGATCTCTTCCTCCGCCTTGCGCATCCGCTCGGCGGCCGCTTCGAGGCGATTCTGCGTGCGTTTCGCCCGCGACGACTCGTCGTCGCCTTCGGGGGGCGGCTCGGGCTGGTTGCCTTGTTCGCCCGCCTCGCCACTCCCCTGCCCTTCGGCCGGCTCGCCCCCCGCGGATGGCTTCGTCGAGCCCCCCTTCTCCCCGTCGCCTGACTCGGGCTGTT
>JBIIQL010000281.1:0-5325 GCA_044342095.1 Pirellulales bacterium | reverse complement strand
CCGCTGCCCCCCGCTCGTTGAGGCGATCGAGAGCGATCTCCGTGCCGGGCTCGGCGATGCGGCCTCGCCGGTCTTGTCCGATGCCCTCGCCTCCGCCGGGCTGATGGCGATGAACACCGTCTACTACCGCTTCCGCCACATGATCCGCAAAGAAAGCTACGACGCTCGTCCACCGCGGCTACGGATGAGCCGGATGATCCAACCGGCAACGACGAAGCTCGACTTCGAGCTCATGAGCCTCGCCTGCGCGGCGCTCGCTGGCTGCGAGCTCTGTCTCCAAAACCACGAGAAGAGCCTCCTGCACGTGGGCGCGAGCGAAGATGCCTGCCACGACGCGGTGCGGATCGCCGCCGTGGTCTCGGCGGTCGTCTGTGGGCTCCCGGTATGAGCGCCGCACGGAATCCGCCGCGGCCGATGCTGAGCGTGGCGGCGCTTGCCCTGTGGCTCGTGCTTGCGCCCCTCGGTGAGAGCGGCGCCGAGCCTCCCCCGGCCGTTTTCCGGCTCCAGGTGTTCAATCGCTCGACCGAGCCGGCCGACATCGTCGCCCTCGATGGCCAGGGGGGCCGGACCGCGGCCGGCGAGGTGGCCCCCGGCGGCAACACGATCCTCGTCGCCTCCCCGGGACAGACCTACGAAATAGTCGGCCGCGACTCCCGCGCCGAGGAGCAGGCCGTCGCCAGCCAGGCGGTGAAGGCGTTCGTGTTTCGGCCGGCTGGCGCTCGCGACGCGGCTGTTGTCGACGAGGCAGTGGGCGAAGGCCGCGTCATCGCCCCGCCGGCGGCGCTCAAGGTCGATCCCTTCCATGCGAAGTACACCAGTGCCCAAGGCTTTCCGATCGTTGCCTCGGCGGCCGTGAGCGATTTCGCCCTCCTCGAAGCGGCCTATCTCGTCGACGCCTTGCTCGCCGCCCGCCCCGACGTCCGCCGGGCGCTCGTCGAATCGGGCGCGCGGCTGTGCATCCTCGGCCACGACGAATACACCACCGATCTCCCCGAGTTCGCCTTCCTCGCCGCCGCTCCCATGGAGGGCTTCCCCGGCATCTCCGGCCGCGACTTCTGGGACGCCCGGGCCCGCGGCACCGGTGGCAGCGAGACCGATCCCTACTGCTCCTGCGGGGAGGAGAATCTCCTCGCCTACGACGGCGATCCCTACGCCGCGGAGTGCATCCTCATCCACGAGTTTGCCCACGTCATCCATCTCCGCGGGATGTCGAACGTCGATCCTTCCTTCGACGCCCGGCTCCAGGCCGCCTACGACGCCGCAAGGCGCGACGGCTTGTGGAAGGGAAAGTACGCCTCGGTGAACCACCACGAGTATTTCGCCGAAGGGGTGCAGTGCTGGTTTGACAACAACCGGGTCAACGATCACGACCACAATCACGTCCACCTGCGGAGCGAGCTTCTCGACTACGACCCGCGCCTCGCCGCCCTCTGCAGGGAAGTGTTCGGCGACACCGAGCTTCGCTATACGAAGCCTGCCACGCGTCTCACCGGCCATCTCGCCGGCTACGATCCCGCCACGGCGCCCTGCTTCCGCTGGCCCGAGCGGCTCGAGGCGGCCAAGCAAGAGATCCGCCGCCAGGCCGAGGCCCGTTCGGCTCAGGGAAACGCCGCCGAATCTTCCGCCGCCCCGACTGCCGCTGACCCCGAGGACCCACGATGACCGCCGATCCCGCCGCCTCGACATCGAATCGCACCGTCGACGAGATCCTCACCGCGGCGAGCGAAGAGAGCCGGGCCGCGCTCAAGGTGCTCGGCGAGCTTGTCGGCAACGAGCCCGTCTCGGTGGCCACGCCAGCGCAGTTCGCCACGCGTCACCTCGGGATCGATCCGCTGGCGCTTGCGAGCACGCGGTTCACCGGGCCTTCAACGTCGCTGTCGATCCTCGGCAACATGCTCCGCCTCGAGATCGCCAAGCATGGTGACGCCGTCGTCATCGGCTCCCCCGGCGACGGCCTTCCCCCCACCTGGTCGCAACTCGATCTCGGCCTCGACGAGCATGGCGCCAACACCCAGGTGACGGTGCCGGGCCGGCTCGTGGCCTTCTTTCCCGCCGGCACGCTCGCCCCCAAGGGGCTCTGCGTCCTCGTCGATGACCGCCACTGGTCGCGCGAGTTTGCCATCCTCTCCTCGAACGCCGACAAGGGGGTCGCCGAGGGGCTCCTCGCCTCGTTCCGGGAGCGGCTCAAGTCGGGCGACAATCCCCTCCGCGGCCGCGTCCTCCAGGCGAGCGTCAGCGACGGCTGCATCCGGGTGGGGGTCAGCCCGGCGATCGACAGCCGGCGCGAGGGGCTGATCCTCCCCGACGACCTGTGGCGCGAGATCGACGTCTTCCTCGCCGCGGCGACGACGCGCCGCGAGCTCCTCCGTTCGCTCGGCCTGGGAACGAGCCGCGGCCTCCTCATCGCCGGGCCGCCGGGCGTCGGCAAGACCCACCTCGTCCGCGTCATCGCCGCGAGCCTCGCCGGGCAGTTCACGACGATCCTCGCCGACGCCACCTCGATGCGGCATGCCCTGGCCGATCTCTACGCCGAGAGCGACACCTTCGGGCCGACGCTCATCGTCCTCGACGACATCGATCTCGTCCTCGGCCACCGTGACTCCGGCGGCGACAACACGGCGCTTGCCGACTTCCTCGCCACGCTCGACGGCGTCCGGCAGCGCGACGACGTCCTCACAATCGCGACGACAAACGACCCGAAGTCGCTCGACCCGGCGGCGCAGCGATCGAGCCGCTTCGACATGGTCGTCACGCTGCCGATGCCCGATGCCCCGTCGCGGGCCCGGATCCTCGGCCGGCATCTCGAGCCGCTCGGGCTCGAGATCGATCTCCATGCGATGGCCGAGCATCTCGAAGGGGCGACCGGCGCCGACGTCCGCGAGGTGGTCCGCCGGGCGATCCTCGAGCACGGCAGCTCGTTCACTCAAAGCCAGCTCACCGACATCGCCCTCTCCGGCCGGTGGCGCGCCACCGTCAACCGGCGGAAGTATCTCTGAGCGCGCGCTCGCCCCCTCACCCCAGCTCGCGGAGATACTCGAGCGTGTAGATGCCGCTCGAGTGGCCGTCGGAAAACTCGATGCTGTACGCATACTGCCCCACCGGCGTCATGCCGGCGATCGAGAGCGGGGCAAGCTCCTGCGGCGAGAGCACGGTAAGCAGCCCCTTCGGCTTCGGCGCCGCCCGCTCCTCGCGGCAGGTGGCGCAGGGACAGGCATCGCGCAGGAGCCGCGGCGAATAGGCGCTCCGCACGCTGTCGCTCCAGCCGATCTCCACGCTGCCGTCGGGCAAGCGACGGATCGAAGCGGGAACGGCGGCGGCCGATGGCCGGCCTGTGGATGGATCACTCATGAATCGCTCCTCGGAGACGGTGCCGTGTCGTGACGGCGGTCGACGATCCGCCTCCCCTTCCCTTCGAATCGCGGCAGGCTCCCGGCCGGCACCGCCGTGACGCCGATGCGGAGCCCGAGGCGGAGATGAAGCTCCCGGGCGACGCGGCGCGGATCGTCGAGCCGATCCTCGATCTCGAGGGCCAGCTCGTCGAGGCTCTCGCGCGAGAAGACCGTGAGCCGGTATTCGACCACCTCAGGGAAGCTTCGCACGATCCCGTCGATCGCCCCCGGGAAGACGTTCACGCCGCGGACGACGAGCATGTCGTCGGCCCGGCCGATCACGCCCCCCTCGAGCTTCACCCACGGGCTCTCCCCCGCAGCGATCTCGGCCTCGTCGGGAAAGCGCGGACGGACGAGGTCGCCAGTGCGGTAGCGGAGGACCGGGGCACCGACGCGGCCGAGCGTCGTGAGCACCAATTCCGCAAGCTCCCCCGGTGCGGCCGGATGGCCAGTCTCGACGGAGAGAAACTCGGGGTGGAACCAGGGCTCGAGGAGATCGAGGTGCCGGCCATGCCGATCCCCCACGCCCCACGGCCCCACTTCGCTGGCGCCGGCGTGGTCGAGGACGTCGGCACCAAAGGCCAGCCCGATCCGGTCGCGCACGGCAGCCACCGATCCCCCCGGCTCGCCGGCGACGATCACCAAGCGGATCGGCAAGCTGGCGAGATCGAGCTTCGCCTCCGCCGCCACTTCGGCCAGATGGAGCGCATAGCTCGGCGTCACCATGAGCACGGTGGCGGAAAGACTGCGGGCCATCTCGAGGCGCGCGAGGCTCGACAGCCCGCCGGTGGGGATCGCCATCGCGCCACGGGCGAGGACGCCGTCGAAGCCACTCCAGAACCCGAGGAACGGGCCGAACGACGAGGCGACGAGAACGCGGTCGCCAGGGCCGACAGCGCCTCGAGCGAGGATCGCCCGCCAACATTCCATCCACCAGGTCCAATCGCTGGCCGTGTCAAAGACCGGCATCGGCCGGCCATGCGTGCCGCTCGTGCGATGGCAGCGCACATACGACGACAGCGGATAGGTGAGATTCGCAGGCAAACCGGTGGCGGCGGCCCCGGCGACGAGCTCTTCTTTCGTCGTCACCGGCCAGGTGGAAAACTCGGCGAGCGACTGTGGCAGCGGCCGGGTCCCCCCGAGCTTCGCGGCATAGAAGGCGTTGGCAGGGAGGATCTCGGCGAGGCAGGCGCGGAGCTTCTCGAGCTTGAGCCGGTCGAGGTCGGCGCGCGACGCTCCATGCGAGTCAGGCGTCACGGAGGGAAGCTCGCCGGAGATCGGTGCCATGCGGAGATTATGGCATGCCCGGACGTCGCCGGCTCACAGCCCGGAGGGAGGAGCCCCGAGGCTCGGAATCCCCTGCGTCGGCGCGTTCGAGCGCGGCGGCTCGAGCGCGGAGCCAGGGAACTGGAGCGGGCCGGCGGCCGGGGGCGGGAGCAGGCCTGCGGCGGGGGGCGGAAGCTGCCCTGCGGGCGCCGGCTGAAAGGAGGGTGGGGACGGCGGGGGCGCGACGGCCGGTAGCGGCGCGGCGGGCACTGGCGGGAGGCTGCCGGCAGCGAGGCGGGCGGTTTGGGCGCGGGCGACGACGAGCTCCGCCGGCTGCGATTCGGCCGGGGCCATCGCCAGATCGACGACGCGCTCGTCGCGGATCTCCCACGGCCAGAGATTCTCACTCACGAAGTCGAGGGGAAAGACTTCGTACCACGGAACCGGGAGGGGCTGACGCACCGTCAGCGTCTCGAAGCCGTCCTTGACCAAACGGATCTTCCGCGTGCCGTAGTAGACGAAGTCGGTCGAGACGGGCGTCGTTCCGATCTGATAATCGTCGACGTAGACGAGGGCCCCGGGAGGATTGGAGCGGATCGTCATCCGCCGCTGCACGCAGCCGCTTCCGGCCACGACGAGCAGGGCCACCAAGGCGACGGCTCGCCGCGCG
>JBIIQL010000011.1:0-17635 GCA_044342095.1 Pirellulales bacterium | reverse complement strand
CACCCACTGGGACCACGCTTTCATTCTCTTCGTCGAGGACTCTGGCGCCATCGCCGCCGTGCAACATTCGACGCCGTCGAAGCTCTTCCTCCTTCCCTGGAACCCGACCGCCGAGAACATGGCCCGCTACCTCCTCGAGGTGGTCTGCCCTGGCGTTCTCGCTGACCTGGGCGTCGTCGCCAGGGAGGTGAGCGTGTGGGAGACCGACGAGGCCTGCGCGATCGCGTCCCTCACCGGCCCCCCCGCGCCGCCGCCGGTGTCGCTCGGCAGCGTGATCGTCGTCGATGATCGCTGAAAGGCGACGAACACCCTCCACGCCCTCCGAGGCCCGCTCACCCCGATGTCCGAACCGCTCCTCCCCGCCGGCGCCCAGTTTCCCACCACCCGTCCGCGGCGGATCCGCCAGCACGCTTGGCTGCGGAGCCTGGCGGCCGAGACGGTCCTCACGCCCGCCGACCTCATCTGGCCGCTGTTCGTCCACGACCATCCGGCGGCGGTGCCGGTGGGGGCGATGCCGGGGGTCGAACGGCTGTCGATCGAGGGGGTGGTGAGGGCCGCAGCCGAGGCAGCGGCGCTCGGGATCCCGGCGATCGCGTTGTTTCCGGTGGTCGAGGGCCGGCACAAGAGCGATGACGCCGCGCACGCCTACGATCAGGAAAACCTCGCCTGCCGGACGGTTCGGGCGATCCGCCGCGAGACCGGCGACGCCGTGGGGATCGTCTGCGACGTTGCCCTCGATCCCTACACGAGCCACGGCCATGACGGCCTCCTCGCCGACGGCCGGATCCTCAACGACGAGACGGTCGCGGTGCTTTGCCGACAGAGCCTGTCGCTCGCGGCGGCGGGCTGCCATGTCGTCGCCCCCTCCGACATGATGGACGGCCGCGTCGGGGCGATTCGCCGGGCGCTCGACGGGGCCGGCCGACAGGATGTCTGCATCCTCTCCTACGCCGCCAAATACGCCTCCGCGTTCTACGGACCCTTCCGCGATGCCCTCGGCTCCTCGGCGGCGCTCGGGGCCGGGGCCGCCCGAGGGGTGACCGACAAGAAGACCTACCAGATGGACACCGCCAACGGCGACGAGGCCCTTCGCGAGGTGGCCCTCGATCTCGCCGAGGGGGCCGACATGGTGATGGTGAAGCCGGCCGGAACGGCGCTCGACGTCATCCACCGCGTGAAGCGGGCCTTCGGCGTGCCGACGTTCGCCTACCAGGTGAGCGGTGAATATTCGATGATCCGTGCCGCAGCAGCCAACGGCTGGATCGACGGTGAGAAGGCCGCTGCCGAAAGCGTGCTCGTGATCAAGCGAGCCGGCGCCGACGCCATCCTCACCTACTTCGCTCCGGAACTCGCCCGCGCGATGCGGTGAAAGCCATCGAATCCTGGGCATCCCACTGGTGACTCCAGCGAGGGGTCGTCCATGCCCCGGGAGCCGGCCTCGCCGGTCAGCGCAGCCCGGAGGGCGAAAGCGCAAGCGGCGCGGAGAGAGCGGAGGGCATGGATGCCCGTAGCGAACGTCCGGCGACGGGGCGTGGGCGACCCCGAGCGGCGCCCGCGCGAACACGCCCCAGTCACCCCTTCGGCCGGAAGGCGACGAGCCGCTCCGGCTTCGTCTCGAGGCGCGGCGGATCAGCGGCGCCTGTGTGAATGAGATCGATGCAGTAGGGGATCGCCGGGAAGACGGCGTCGAGACACTGGCGGATGCTCCGCGGCCGCCCCGGGAGATTCACGACGAGCGCCCGGCCGCAGATCCCGGCGGTCTGCCGGGAGAGGATCGCGGTGGGGACGTATTTCAACGATTCGCTCCGCATCAGCTCGCCGAAGCCGGGGAGCATCGTCTGGCAGACGCGAGTCGTCGCCTCCGGCGTGACATCGCGCGGGGCGGGGCCGGTGCCGCCAGTGGTGACCACGAGGCAACAGCCGGCCTCGGCCAGGGCGACGATCGCCGCGGAGATGTCTTCGATGGAATCAGCAACGATCCGCTCCCGCGCTTCCCACGGCGAGGCGAGCACCTCGTGGAGATAGTCGCGAATCGCCGGCCCCCCCTCGTCGACATACTCCCCCCGGCTTGCCCGGTCGGAGATGGTGAGGATGCCGATGAGGGGCAGAGAGATTTCCATGATGACCGACACGATACCCCAGGGGGGCTGGGGGAACCACGCAACCTTCACGGGGCCGCATCGAGCCGAACAGCCGACCCTGACGGCTATTCCGGCTGGGGAGGACAGGGGAATCGTGCCGATTGTAAAGAGTCGCTGGGATCAGCCGAGGATGGCCCGGCCCCCCACCACCCTCACCGCTGACGCGCATGCCCTCCCCGACAGGCACCGAGCAACTGCGGTCGAGGCGATTAAGCCTGGGGGTAGCGTCGCTAACCACGCTCCTTCTGGCGGCGGTGGGCGTGTGGATCGTGGGCACTCCAGGAGACGCTCGAGCCGATTCGCCGTCGCCGCCTGAACGCGCCGAAGTCGATGAGGCCGTGACGCGGAGCCGCGCCGGGGACGAGATTCCCGGCACGATCGTCCCCCTGATCGAACGGGAGGGAGGCCCCTGGGAACGCTTCGCGCAGAATCCCTCGGCCAATCCGCTCCGCACGCTGACCCTCGATCCAGCTCAGGCGGGGAACATCGACCGCGGCGCGGGACGAAGCTTCGAGGGGCCGGTGGGCGACGGACCGCGAAACCCCGTCCTCGATCCCGGCCAGATCGGCAACCTCGACGTCCGCCTCGACGAGGCACGAAGCCGCCTCGAGAAGCTCGAGGGGAAGACCGAACAGCTGCCGCTGATCCGGATGAGCGGTTTCTTCCAGGTCGACAACGGCATGTTCTCGGAGCCGGCGGCGACGCGCGCCTACTACGGTGACATCGAGAATGGCGTCGGCTTCCGGCGCGCCCGTCTCTCGGCGGTCGGGAAGCTCACCGAGTTCACGAACTTCTCGATCGAGTTCGACTTCGCCCAGATCGGCCGGCCGAGCTTCTTCGACATCTGGGGCGAACAGGAACAGATCCCGATCCTCGGCACGGTGCGCGTCGGGCAATTCCGCCAGCCGGGAACGATGGACGCCTGGACGAGCGTGCGGCATCTGGAGTTTCTCGAGCGATCGGCGGCGTTCCAGGCCACCGATCCCTTCCGTCGCGTCGGGATCATGGCCTACGCGACGAGCGAGGACGAGCGGACGAGTTGGGCCTACAGCGTCTACGCCACCGGCCTGACGTTTTTCGACGGCTCCCAGACCGTCTACCAGACCTTCGGCGACAACCGGGCCGGCACGCAGATCGGCGACGACGGCGGCGTCGGTGTCGCGTCGCGCATCACCCACCTCCTCGACTACGACGACCTCAGCGACGGCCGCTATCTCACGCACGTCGGCACCGGCTTCCTCTACGGCCAGACCGGTGGTTCCGGCAGCACGGGGGTCGGCGCCAAGACTTACCGTTCGTTCGTGTTCCCCGAGTTCTTCGTCGGCGATCCGGTAGGCCTTGGGCTCACCGCCGCCGGCACGCCGCGCGTCGTCGATTCGGGGCGCATCCTCGCCGACAACTTCTGGATGACCCACATCGAGTTCGCCCGCAACGCCGGCCCGGCCCACTTCCAAACCGAGGTCATGCTTGAGGGCTTCAACCAGTTCGGAGGGCCGACGACGTTCCTCCCCGCCGCCTACTTCCAGTGCGGCTACTTCCTCACCGGCGAGAGCGCCCTCTATCTCAAGCAAGCCGGTGTCCTCGACTACAACGTCGTCCCCCACACCACCTTCTTCGGCACCGGCCGCCGCGGGCGCGTTGCCGGGTGGGGCGCCTGGGAGGCGGCCTTCCGTTGGACGTATGTCGATCTCTCCTGCACGAACGTCGATCCAGCCAACCAACTCTCCAATTCTGCTGGCCCACCGCCGGCGCCCGGCTACGGCACCTACAACGCGCCGACGTTGGCGCTCAACTGGTGGTGGAACCGCTTTACCCGCGTCCAATTCAACTGGGTGCACGCGATGCCCGACGTCCGTGGCAAGGGCCTGCTCCCCTTCGACGTCTTCGGATCGCGCTTCCAGATCGAGTTTTGAAGATCGCGCGGATGCAGCCATCCATGGCCTGTCTCCGCTTGGGCCGAACGCAACAACGCCATGAACCATCTCAACACCATGACGGCCTACAGTCGGGCGGTGATCCGGTTTACCGCTGCCCTCGTGCTCGCCTCCACCGCCGTTGCGGCGGATCCCGACTCGCTGCCAAGGCCTCGGGCCAAGCCAGAGCCGCAGAAGCTCCTCCTGCCCGACGACGCCCCGGCGGCGAAGCGGCAGCCAGCGATGAAGTCTTCTCCCGAAAGCCCAGCCGAGGTCCCACGCCCTGAGGGGCGCCCCGGCCGGGCCCCCGATCCGCCAGGGAATGACGAGGCCGACGCCAGGCAGAAAGATCCCACAGCCGACGCCACGAAAAAGGAAGCCCCGCCCCCCGACGGCCGCTGCGATCAGTGCGGGGGCTGCGAGGGTGTCCGGAAGGTGTGCGTCCCGAAGATGACCGAGAAGGAAATCAAGAAGGTCTGCTGGGACGCCAAGTGCGAGGACTTCTGCATCCCGGGCCCGAGTGTGTGGTGCGGCAAGGCCTGCAAAAAGGATGACTGCGGGTGCTGGACCCACGAGCTCTGGAAGCCGACCTGCGGGGAGGTGAAGACCCGTGTCGTGCCGGTGCGGAAAGAGACGAAGCGGAAGGTGCCGGCGGTGGAGTGGAAAGTGGAGGAACGCTGCGCCTGCTGCCGCCGAAAACCGTGCGACATCGCCGCCAAGCCGGCCCCGAGCGACAGGGCCGCGGTGGGCGACAAAGCGATGGCGGAAGCGCGGAAATGACCGATCGAACAGAGCACGAAGGGCTGCCGCGGGACAGCCCAGCGACTCGCAATCCCCCCCCTTTCGGTTGATTTACCGCCCCGCCTGGAAACTTAAAAGCAGGTAAGGCTGTGCCCAAATACAGGCTGGAGATTGCTTAAGAAACGGTTTTCTCTCGTTGCCCAGAAGGGAAAACCTTTTCGACCGTCCCGTGTCAGGTTTTTGCCGCGCCACCGAAACGTTGCATCGGTCGACAAACACCCTAGGTTGGGCACGTGTCGCGGCGACCGACTCGCCTCGATGGCTCCCTCAACCTCCGATGGTGACCATGCACAACGCACGCTCCACGCTCCTCGTCGGCAGCCAGCGCGAAGTCATACGTGACCCGAAATCGGCCCAATCGCCCGTCGTCGACCGCAGCATACCGACGATCGACCTCGTCCTTCTCACCGTTTCGCTGACGCTCCTGATCGCGGTTTTCACCCTCGGCATCCGGATCTGACACCTGTCCGGAACGCGGGCTCCACCCCCCGCCGTTCCCTTCCCGCCACCGGATCGCTCCGGTGCCTCTGCGGCCCGCACGCCTCCCTCTGGCAGGGACGCCCCCGACTGAAGCGATCGCGCGAGATTCTCGGACCGCCATACCAGGGCGACGACGGCGCGGGGCGGCAATGAAGTCCGCTCCGCGGATCTTTTCCGACGTCGAATACGCGGGTCGGCGGGGTTACAATCTTGGCCATCATGAGCTCGATTATCCCCGTCAAGGTCGACTCGAGAGCCACGATGCCCGCCGGGCTCCCGCCCCGAGGCACCGTCACGCTCGCGATGTATGACCGGATGATTTCCGCCGGGGTGTTCGAGCCGCGTCAGGAGCATCCCCTCGAGCTCATCGAAGGAGTGCTGCAGATGATGTCGGCGATCGGAGACCGACATGCCGACGCCGTCGACTGTCTCGTCAGCTGGAGCATGACGCAGGTCGATCTCTCCCGAATCCTCGTGCGCGTCCAAAACCCGATCGCGATTCCTGCCGCAGAGAGCGCACCGCAACCCGATCTCGCTTGGGTGACGCTGCGGCGGTACATCGATCGCCGCCCGCTCCCGGAGGACGTGATGCTCGTCGTCGAGGTCGCCGACACGAGCCTTGACTACGACACGTCCACGAAGGCGGCGCTTTATGCCGCGGCCGGGATCGCCGATTATTGGGTGGTCGATCTCGCCGCCCGGGCGGTGATCGTGTTCCGCGATCCGGTGGCGGGCCGCTACGACACCCGCACCACACACCGAGCCGGCAGGCCGCTCTTCCCCCTAGCCTGCCCGGAGGCGACCCTCGAGCCGGCAGAACTGTTCGTCGATTGAGCCCCGAGACGGGAGAGGTGGGCGGTTACGACTCGACGTCGGTCCTGTCGATGCCGGATCGCCGGACGCTCGACCGCACCGTGCCCCGTTTCAGATCGCGCCGCGGTCCGCGAGGAGCTTGACGATCGCATCGACACACTTGGCCACCGGCCACTGGTCGGTCGGGAGGACGAGGTCGGGATTCACAGGCTCCTCGTAAGGCGCGCTCACGCCGGGGAAGTTTTTCATCTCACCTGCGTCGGCCATCGAGTAGTGCCCGTCGGCATCGCGCAGCCGGCAGACGTCGAGCGGGCAAGAAAGATGGACCACCAGCGCCCGCTCGCGGCCGATCCGTTCCACCGCCTTCTGCCGCACCGACTCCTCCGGGGCCACGAAGGCCGCGATGCAGAGGAGCCCGGCGTCGTTGAAGAGCCGGGCGATCTCCGCACCGCGACGGAGATTCTCGCTCCGCTCGCCCGCCGAAAACCCCAGATCGCGGCTGATCCCCAGCCGCAGAGACTGCCCGTCGAGAACGCTCACCGCCCGCCCCGATTCGAACAGCCGCCGCTCGAGCGCCGCCGCCAGCGTGCTCTTGCCGGAGCCGGTCAGCCCCGTGATGAGAAGCGTGACCGGCTTCTGACCGAAGCGGGCCTCCCGCTCGGTGGCCGTTACGGCGCTCGTGGCCCCGTGGAGATGTTCGGCGGCCGCGTCGTCCCAGTGGGCGGTGCTCCGCCCATCCTCGGGCTCGCGGTCGAGGATCATCCCGGCGCCGACGGTGGCGTTGGTGAGCCGGTCGATGATGATGAAGGCGCCGGTGCCACGGTTGCGCCGGTAGGCGTCGTGGCAGAATGGCTCGGTGAGCGTGATCGCGCAGCGTCCGATCTCGTTGAGGGCGAGGCTCGGCGCGTCCTGGCGGTGAAGCGTGTTGACGTCGACGCGGTAGCGGAGTGTGCTCACGGCGCCGCTGGTGACCTTCGTCGTCTGCTTGAAGAGATATTGCTTGCCCGGGAGGAGCTTCTCCTCCGCCATCCACACGATCATCGCCTCGAAGCGGTTGTCGACCTTCGGCTGGTTGCCGGGACGGACGAGCATGTCGCCGCGGCTGGAATCGATCTCGTCCTCGAGGGTGAGCGTCACGCTCTGTGGCGCGAACGCCTCCTCACGCTCGCCGTCGAAGGTGACGATCTGCTTCACACGGCTCTTCTTCCGCGAGGGAAGGCTCATCACCTCGTCACCCTTGCGGATGATGCCCGAGGCAATCGTGCCGGAGAAGCCGCGGAAGTCGAGATTCGGCCGGAGAACGAGTTGCACCGGGAAGCGGAAGTCCTCGAGATTGCGGTCGGAGCCGATGTAGACCGTCTCCAGGAGCGTCATCAGAGGGGCGCCGGTGTACCAGGGCATGTTCGCGCTGTTGGTGACGACGTTGTCGCCCTTGAGCGCCGAGATCGGCATGAAATGGAGATCGGGAAGTTCGAGCCGCGAGGCGAAGGCCGCGTAGTCGGAACGGATCTCCTCGAAGACCGCCTGGTCGTAGCCGACGATGTCCATCTTGTTGACAGCGACGACCACATGACGGATGCCGAGGAGCGACACGATGAAGCTGTGCCGGCGTGTCTGTGTGAGGACGCCATGGCGAGCATCGACGAGGATGATGGCAAGATCCGCCGTCGAGGCCCCCGTCGCCATGTTCCGCGTGTACTGCTCGTGGCCGGGGGTGTCGGCGATGATGAACTTGCGCTTGTCGGTGGAGAAGTAGCGGTAGGCGACGTCGATCGTGATCCCCTGCTGCCGTTCGTCCTCGAGGCCGTCGGTGAACAGCGCCAGATCGACCTCTCCGCCGGTCGTGCCGTAGCGCGAGGAATCCTTGGTGATCGCCGCCAGCTGATCCTCGTAGATCATCTTCGATTCGTAGAACAGCCGGCCGATGAGCGTGCTCTTGCCATCGTCGACGCTCCCGCAGGTGATGAAGCGAAGGAGCTCCTTGCGCTCGTGCTGAGCGAGGTATTCGTCGATGTCGTGCGCGATGAGCGAGGATTGATGGGACATGTCGTGGGTCGATTGGGGGTTGCGATCGCGTTGATCAGGGGTGACAGAGCACTCACCGGCCGCAAGGAGCCTTCAGCGGCCGGTGGCTCGAGCCACGGTCCGCTGGAGGGCCCGGCGAGACGTCAGAAGTATCCCTCTCGCTTCTTCTTCTCCATCGAACCGGCCTCGTCGGAATCGATGAGCCGTCCCTGTCGCTCCGAGAACGTCGTCAGGAGCATTTCCTGGATGATCTCGGGGAGCGTCGTGGCGGTGGAGTCGACGGCGCCGGAGAGGGGATAGCAGCCGAGCGTGCGGAAGCGGACCCGCCGCAGCTCGGGAGTCTCGCCCGGCTTGAGCGGGAGCCGATCGTCATCGACCATGATCATCACCCCGTCGCGCCACACGATCGGCCGCTCGGCGGCGAAGTAGAGGGGCACGATCGGGATCTTCTCGAGGTGGATGTACTGCCAGACGTCGAGCTCGGTCCAGTTGGAGATCGGGAAGACGCGGATGCTCTCCCCCTTCCTGACCTTCGTGTTGTAGAGATTCCAGAGCTCGGGCCGTTGGTTCTTCGGGTCCCAGCGGTGGTGTTCGTCGCGGAAGGAGAACACCCGTTCTTTGGCCCGCGACTTCTCCTCGTCGCGACGCGCCCCACCGAAGGCGGCGTCGAAGCGGTATTTGTCGAGAGCCTGCCGCAGGCTCTGCGTCTTCATGACGTCGGTGTGGACCTTGCTGCCGTGCGTGATCGGGTTGATCCCCTGCGCCCGCCCTTCCTCGTTGACGTGGACGATGAGCTTGAAGCCGAGCTCCTTGGCGACGTAGTCGTCGCGGAGCTTGTACATGTCGCGGAACTTCCACGTCGTGTCGACGTGCATGAGCGGAAAGGGGGGCTTGGCCGGGTAGAAAGCCTTCTCGGCGAGGCGCACCATGACGGCCGAATCCTTGCCGATCGAATAGAGCATGACCGGGTTTTCAAACTCGGCGGCCACCTCACGGATGATGTGGATGCTCTCGGCCTCGAGCTGACGGAGGTGGGTGAGGTTGTAGGAGGTCATGGGCTCGGAGGGGCGGGGATCGGTGGTTTTAAAGCAGGCGGCGCGACGGTTCCTTCGCCGTTTCGCCGTAGAACGTAGAAGCTCAACGGGGGAACGGACAGGGGTCTTTGGCGCCGGCCGCCGCCAACCGGCGTGATCCCCGGCGGGACAAACGGCCATCGGCCAAACCGGGGCTGTCGACAGTCCACAGCCCAGGCTAGCAGGCCTCGGATGACGTGCCCCGCCACCGGAGGCAGCGGACGACACCCCCCTCAGGAACGATCGGAAACGCCCCCCAGGGCACGCTCACAGAAAGATCGCAAATCCTTATCGAAAAACACTTTACAGTCGATCTACGAAGCCTTTTCCGGGCTCATCTTTGCGGCTGGTGACGGTTTGGGGGATACTTTTGAGCGTCTTGTGAGGGGTTGTGCCGCCGTGGAGAGAACCATGGATATGCCCGTGCCGTCGATCGTCCGTCAGAAGTGCCTGCGGAGTTTCTGCCCGGTCGGCTCCGGGGGCGTCCTGCTCTCCCGGGCGTTGGCCACGGTTCTCGCTGCCGTCTTGCCCGTCGGCATGCTTCCCGCTGCCGAAGCTGCAACTGGCCCGCGGATCGAGGTTTCCACCGGCGAGCCGGCCAGTGGCCCGATGCATGTCATCGGCACCGAAGGGCGCCGTCAGCTCGTCGTCAGCGCCTTCGACGCAGGAGCGGACTCCGAGCGTGACGTCACCCGACAGGCTGCCTACCGGGTCGAGCCGGACACTCTCGCCAAGGTGACCCCCGAAGGCGTCGTCATCCCGTCGGCCGACGGCCAGGGGGAGATCGTCGTCAGCGTCTCCGCTGTCCCGGGCCTCACCGACCTCCCCGAAACCCGCGTCCCGCTGGTCGTCGAGCGCTTTGGCAACGATCCGCCGGTCGAGTTTTTCGGCCGGGTGGTCCCTGTTTTCACGAAATATGGCTGTAACGGTGGTGGCTGCCATGGAAAAAGCGGCGGCCAAAACGGGTTTCGGCTCTCCCTGCTGGGATTTGAGCCGGCGGAAGACCACGAACACCTCGTCAAGGAAGCCCGCGGCCGGCGGATTTCGACCACCGCACCCGATGAAAGCCTTCTTCTTCTCAAGGCGGCGGCGGTCGTTCCCCATGGCGGCGGCAAGCTCATCGAGACCGGCTCCCCCTCCTACCGGCTGATCTCCCGTTGGATCGCCGAAGGCGCCCAGCCGGGCGACCCGAACGCCCCGACCGTCGTCGGGATCGAGGTTTTCCCCACCGTCCGCGTCATGCACCCGGGTCAGTCGCAGCAGGTCCGCGTGATGGCGATCCTCTCCGACGGCTCGCGCGAGGATGTGACGCCGATGGCGCAGTACGAGGTCAACGCCCCGGAACTGGCGAGCGTCGACAAGACCGGCCTCGTCTCGGCAGTCGAGCGGGGGAACGGACCGCCGCGGAGCGGCGTCGCGGCCCTCATGGTCCGCTACCAGAGCCAGGTGGCGGTGTTCCGGGCGACGGTTCCGCTGGAGTCGCCGGTCGACCGGATCCCGGCCCGCAACGCCTTCGCGCGAAACTTCATCGACGGCCACGTCCTCGACAATCTCGTCTCGCTGTCGCTCCCTCCGTCGGGCCGGTGCGACGACGCCACCTTCCTCCGCCGGGCGACGATCGACATTGCCGGCCGCATTCCCTCGCTCGACGAGACGCGGGCCTTCCTTGCTGACTCCGATCCCAACAAGCGTGACAAACTCGTCGATCGGCTCCTCGAGAGCCCCGACTATGCGGACACCTTCGCCAACAAATGGTCGGCGATCCTCCGCAACAAGCGGACCGACGACGCCCTCCACCGCCACGGCAGCTATTCCTTCCACGAGTGGATCCGCTCGAGCCTGGCCGAGAACAAGCCCTACGATCAGTTCGTCCGCGACATCGTCACCGCCTCGGGCGAGGCCGGCGGCAACCCGGCCACGATCTGGTACCGGCAGGTCGTCGACACGAACCAGCAGGTCGAGGATCTCTCGCAACTCTTCCTGGGGCTCCGTCTCCAGTGCGCCCGCTGCCACCACCACCCGTTCGAGAAGTGGAGCACCGCCGACTACTACCAACTCTCCGCGTTCTTCTCGCGGATCGGCCGCAAGAAGGGGGCGCAGCCGGGCGAGGATCAGATCTTCCACAACCGTGGCCCAGCGCAGGCGGCCGGCCCCAAGGCGACCCACCAGGCGGCTGTCCTCGGCGGCAAGCCGGCCGAACTCCCTGCCGACGTCGATCCGCGGACGGCACTCGTCGACTGGATGACCACCCGCGACAATCCCTTCTTCGCCCGCTCGCTCGTCAACCGCTATTGGAAGCACTTCTTCTCACGCGGGCTCGTCGAGCCTGAGGACGACATGCGGCTGACGAACCCGCCGACGAACCCGGCCCTCCTCGATGCCCTCGCCGCCGACTTCGTCCAGCACGGCTACGACCTCAAGCATCTCGTGAGGACGATCTGCCGATCGAACACCTACCAACTCTCGGCCGAGCCCAACGAGTTCAACGCCGAGGACCGGCAGAGCTTCTCGCGCTTCTATCCGCGCCGCCTCCCTGCCGAAGTGGCCCTCGATGCCATCGACACGCTCACCGGCAAGCAGACGGCCTTCAATGGCACGCTTGCCGGCACCCGCTCGATCCAACTGCCCGACCCCAACTTCGGCAACTACTTCCTCACCGTCTTCGGTCGCCCCAACGGCGACAGCGCCTGCGAGTGCGAACGGGTGTCGGAGGCGAATCTCGCGCAGAGCATCCACCTCATCAACTCAGCCGACATCCTCGGCAAGCTCGGGGGGGATGGCCGGGCCTCGAAGCTCGTCACCGATCAGGCGCGGGACGACGCTGCGAAGATCGCGGAACTGTACATGGTGTCGTTCTCCCGGCCGCCGTCGGCGGAGGAGAACGGGCTCGTCCAGAAATACCTCGAAGGGCACGGCGACAACCGCCAGGCTGCCTACGAGGACGTGATCTGGTCGCTGCTCAATACCAAGGAATTTCTCTTCAACCACTGATTGTCCGCGGACGAAGCCATCCCTGGCCTTCGTCCACTCGAGGCACCCCCGAAAGCCGAGGGTTTTCGGGGGTGTCGGCCGCCGCATCCAGCGGCGGTGCCCTCTACCCACAACCTTGCAAGTTCAATCACGAAGGGACCGTTCGACCCCGGGGTGGGTCTGATCGGGGGGCACGAAGCCACCGATCCAAAGTGCGGACCGGCAGCGAAGCCACGGACGGCCAGCGGTGCCCCGCGCCCGTCCTCCCTGTGGAACGCACCATCATGAGACTCCTCCGCTCCCGCGCCGCCTCGATCCCCGCTGCCATCCTGGCGCTCTTCGGCGTGCTTGCTTCCCCGCCGGCGCAGGCCGACTTCCCCCGCGCCGCGCTTTCCGCCCTCCAGCCGACCGGCGGCAAGCAGGGCTCGCAGGTCACCGTCACACTCCTCGGCGCCGATCTCGACGACCTCGAGAAGCTCATCTTCTCCCACCCCGGCATCACGGCCGCACCGGAGATGACGGCACCGACGGAGTTCGACCCGCAGCCCCGAGCCGTCCCGCGGAGGATGGTCGTCACGATCGCCCCCGATGTACCGGCCGGGCTTTATGACGTCGTCGCCGTGAGCCGCTACGGCGCGAGCAATCCGCGTTCGTTCCTCGTCGGCACCGCTCCCGAGATCGCGAAGGCCGGCGAGCCCGACAGTCTTTCCAAAGCGCAGGAGGTGGCCGCCGATGCGACGATCACCGCCCGGCCCACGGCGGGCAAGTCGGACCACTACGCCGTCCCCCTCAAGGCGGGGCAGCGGATCCGCGCCGAGGTCTGGGCGCGGCGGATCGATTCACGGATGACCCCGGTGCTCGACGTCCTCGATGACGCCGGGCATGTCCTTGTCACCGCCCGCCGCCGTCATGCCGACGATCCGTTCCTCGACTTCACCGCCCCGGCCGACGGGCGCTACATCCTCCGCATCCACGACCTCTACGCAGCCGGCGGCGACGACAATCATTACCGGCTCGGCCTGTCGACGGCGCCGCAGATCGACTTCGTCTTCCCACCGGTGGCGAGGATCGGCGAGTCGGTGAAGGTCGATGTTTACGGCTCGGGACTCCCCGGCGCCACCCCGGCGGCGCTCCCGGCGCTCTCGGCCCAAGAAGGAACGGCGGGGCTCGAGAAGATCACGATCGACGTCCGGGCCGGTGATCCTGCCCGCGGCGCGATGGCGCGGAATGCTTGGCGGTTGCTCGCCCCGCGCGATGCCACCGCCGATCTGGTCGATCTCTTCGGCGACGTTCCCGGCGCCGCGCAGCCGCTTGCCCCGGCGCTCCTCGCCCCGACGGCGCCGGTTACCGAGGCGGAGCCGAACGACCAACCGGCGGCGGCGCAGAGCGTGGCCTTTCCCACCACGCTCGCCGGCCGCTTCCACCCCCGCGGCGATCGCGACTGGTTCACGTTCGAGGCCAAGGCCGGGGACACGTTTCTCCTCGACCTCGTCTCCAACCGGCTCGGCCTCCAGACCGATCCGTGCCTGACGATCGAGAGCGTCACGACCGGTCCCGACGGGAAGCCGGTCGGGAAGGAGTTGGCCTTCGTCGATGACGGCCCCGCCGAGTTCGTCGGCGGCGCCATCGACCGCCCCTCGGCCGATCCGACGATCGAGTTCAAGGCGCCGGCCGATGGCACCTACCGGATCCTCGTTCGCGATCTGAAGGCCGATTCGCGCACCTCTCCCGAAAACGCCTGGGTGCTCCTGGCGCGGAAGCCGGCTCCAGACTTTCGCCTCCTGGCGCTCTTGGCGGAGCAGAACCGGGCCGATGCCAACAAGGCGAACGTCGTGCCACCGGTGATCGACATCGGCGGGGCCACGACGATCGACGTCATGGTCTTCCGCAACGATGGTTTTTCCGGCGACGTCACGATCGAAGCCGAGGGGCTTCCGGCGGGCGTGACGGCAGCCCCGGCCGGCCCTTCGAAGGCCTCCCGGTTCCAACTCGTCCTCTCGGCCGCCGAGGGTATGAAGCCATGGTCCGGGACGATCCGGGTCGTCGGCCGGGCGAAGATCGGCGACGCCGACGTCGTCCGCACGGCGCGCGTGGCCACGCTCCGCTTCAACGCCGACAACCAGAACGTGCCGCGGATCGTCCATGAGCTCCACGAGTTGCCACTGGCGGTCACCGGCGAGGCGGCGCCGCTCACCGTCGCCCCGACCGAGACGAAGGTCTGGGAGACGGCACGGGGAGGGAAGGTGTCGATCCCGCTGTCGCTCGTCCGTCGCCCCGGCGGCAAGGGGGATGTGTCGCTGACGGCGCCGGGCCTGCCAGCCGAGCTCAAGGTGCCCGAGATCAAGATCGCCGAGGCGGCCACGGCAGCCACCGCCGAGATCGACCTCGATCCGAAGCTCCCCGCCGGCGCCTACCAGATCCTCCTCCGCGGTGCGACGAAGATGGTCTATGCCCGCAATCCCCAGGCGGCGGAGCTTGCCAAGGCCGATCATGAGCGGATCGCCGCCCTGGTGAAGGAACGCGTAGCCCAGGTCGAGGGGGCGAAGACGGCCCTCGCCGCGGCCGACAAAGTGCTCGCCGACCTCCAGGCCGCCGGCCAGCAACCGACGCCCGAGCAGACCGAGGCGAAAGCGAAGGCCGACGCAAGTCTCAAGGAGGCGGAGGCGAAGGCCAAGGCCGCCGAGGAGGAGCGTGTCCGCCGCGAGAAGGCTGCCGCCGACGCGGCCGCTGCTGCGGCGCCGAAGGACATCGACGTGCCGGTGATCGTCCCATCGATCATGCTCCGCGTCGCCGAGGTGCCGCTGGAGTTCGGCGCGCTTCCGGAACAGGTCGCGCTCAAGCAAGGCGCCACGGCCGATCTCGCCGTCCCCTGCGAGCGCCGCTACGGCCTCGCCGGCGACATCGTCCTCGAGGCGGCGCCGGCGAATCCCGTGCCGGGGCTGTCGCTTGCGGCGGTCACCGTGCCGGGGGATCAGGCCCAGGGAGTCATCAAGATCGTCACCACCGGCGAAACTCCCCCTGGCCGCTACGAGTTGGTCCTGAAGGGTAAGGTCAAGTTTTACGATCGGGATGTCGTTACCGAACGCAAGGTTCCTGTGGTCGTCGAGGCGCCTTGAGAGAGACTCGAGGCCCGCGACGGCGCGGGGCGCGAGTCTGGCAACTGGACTTGAGGGTGCGGATCTCCTTTGGGATTCGCGCAAGAATCGAACGAGGAGAGAGGTTTCCGATGAGCATCAACCGATTCCGCGCCGTCGTCACACGAATGCTTGCGGTTCCCGCCGCGGCCTTGCTCGGCCCCGTGGCCGTTCTCGCTGACGGCCTGCCGGTGACGGCGCCTGAGCGCACCGATGCCGTCCGTTTCCAGGACGAGATCCTCCCCATGCTCGCGGCCAACTGCACCGCCTGCCACAATCCCAAGATCCACGAAGGGGGGCTGATCCTCGACTCCCTCAAGGGGATCCTCACCGGCGGCGACTCTGGCCCCGGCGTCATCGCCGGCAAGGCGGCGGAGAGCCCCGTTTTCCTCCGCTCGGCCCACCTCCAGGAGGACTTCATGCCTCCCCCGGAGAACAAGGTCGGCGCCCAGACGATGAGCCCCGCGCAACTCGGGCTCCTCGAGCGCTGGATCAACGAAGGGGCCGCCGCCGGCCCGGCGATCGCGAAGAAGCCGATCCATTGGCGGCCGATCCCCGCCGGCACCGGCGGCATCCTCGCTGTGGCGATGAGCAACGACGGCCGTGTTACCGCCGCCGCGCGTGGCGGGCGCTTGAGCGTCTACGACAGCAGCACCGGCGCGCTCCTGGGGGCGCTCGTCGATCCGGCCACGGCCGAGGCCCCGGCCGTGGCCGACAGCGCCCATCGCGATACGATCCTTTCGCTCGCACTCTCTCCCACCGATGACCTCCTCGCCTCCGCCTCGTTCCGCACCGTGAAGCTTTGGGAGCGGTCGCGGGCCACGCGGCTGGCGGAGGTGGCGGAGACGGCCGGAATCACCTCGATCGCCTCGGCGGCGGGAAGCGCTGCCGGCGGCCGCCCTGACGGCGCGATCGTCCTCATCGATGCCTCGACCGGCGCGCTCCGCCGGGCGTTCAAGGCCCACACCGCCGCCGTCGCCGCCGTCGCTCTTTCGGCTGACGGGTCCACGGTGTACTCGGCCGGGGCCGACGGCAGCATCGTGGCGACCAACTCCGCCGACGGGAACGTGACCGGGCGGTTCATGCGGCCCGCCGGCCCCCGTGCCCTCGCCGTGACCGCCGCTGGGGCGCAACTGGCCGTCGCGGAAGCCGACGGTGTCGTTCGCACCTTCGCCCTCCCCCTCCCAGCGCCGCCGGTCGATCCGGTGGCCGCGGCGTTGAAGCCGATCAAGGAGTTGAACGCCGGGGCCGGTCCCGTCGCGGCGCTCGCCGACACCCCGACCCTCTCCGGCCACCTTCTCGCCGGAGGCGCCGATGGGACGGTGCGTTTGTGGAATGTCGAGGGAGCGGCGGTCGTCCGCCAATTCGCTCATGGCGGCGCCTTGGGTGGTATGGCGCTCAAGCCCGATGGCTCGCGGCTTGCGACCGTCGGCACGGTGCCGGGCGTCAAGCTCTGGAACGTCGCCGACGGGGCTCTTGCGGCCGAGTGGAAGGGGGATGTGCGGATCGCCGAGAAGCTGCGGCTGGCCGAGGTCGATGCGGCCGTCCGCAAGCAGGACGTCGAATACGGCAAGGCCCAGGTGACCGCCGCCGAGAAGGCGATCGAGGCGGCCAACACGGAGATGACACAGTCAAACGAGAAGCTCGCCGCTGCCGAGAAGACGCTCGGTGAGAAGGCCGAGGTGGCGAAGACGGCGCTCGTGGCCGCCGACGAGGCTGCAACCCTGGCCCAGACGGCCGGCACGGCGCTCGCCCAATCGACCACGGCCCACGAGGCTGCAACCAAGGCCGCGGCCGCCGTCGTGGCGGCGATGGAGGGGACGGTCGCCGGCAGGGACGCCTTCGCGCTGGTTGCAGCGTCGAGCGCCGGCGACGCCGCTGCCGCCGAGGCCCTCAAGAGCTTCGAGGCCGCCGCCGCCGCCGCCGCTGCCGCCCGGGCCGCCGCCGATCAGGCGGTTGCCCAGGCCGCCCAGCAGATCGAACGCGCCAAGGCGAAGGCCGACGAGGCGACGAAGAAGATGGAGGAGATGAAGAAGGCTTCCACCGCCGCCGAGGATGCCCGTAAGGGGGCCGAAACGGCCGCCACGAGCGCCAAGCGCGCCGTCGAGTTCGCCCAGGCCCAGGTGACCCGTTCGAACGAAGACCTTCCCAAGCGGAAGGAAGAAGCGACGAAGTCGGAGACCGACGCCGCCGCCAGCGAGGCGGCCCGTCTGGCCCTGGCCGATCAAAAGACCGCCTCGGAGAAGCCGGCCGCTGCGGTCGCTTTCGCCCCCGATGGCAACTGG